>CAYJNC010000040.1:486-11404 GCA_964371185.1 uncultured Christensenellaceae bacterium | reverse complement strand
ATCAAAAAGAGTAGCCTTTGGCTACTCTTCATATTACTTCTACAAACTAAACAGTTTTTACCTTGTTGCAAAATCACTGTATGGCAAAATGCTTGCCTGAAGGTTTTTAAACACCTCAAATTTTTCGTCATAAAAATCTTTGTTTGCTATGTTTGGCTCTATCGTTTTTTCTATTTGCGACATGACCGCACCGGCTTCTTCCATCGTTGTGTAGCAACCCAAGGCATATGCACAGGCGATAACACAACCAAGCGCACCGGCTTCCGAGCATTTTAATGTATGTATCGGTATTTGCATAATGTCGGCCTTTGTTTGCAACCAGGGCACGCTTTTTGCACCGCCACCCACGCCGATTACAGACGTAATGCATATTCCTTCTTTTTCACAAATATCAAAAGCAAGCCGTTGATCTAACTCTATGCCTTCTAAAATAGCCTTGTAAATATCATAGCGTGTTGTTCCTACGTCCATTCCGACAATAGCAAACCTGTCTATGTGGTTGTTTGTCGGCGGCCCACTTCCCATAAGATACGGTTGCACAAAAATCTTTGTCGGTGTTTTTGGCATGTTTTTTTCAAACAACGGATACGGCGCTTTTTCATATTCCGATGCGTAAACATCAAAAAACCATTTAACCGCAAGCCCGGCACTCGGATTATAAAACATAGTGCAATATTTGCCTGCTTTCCACATAGGCTCACTCACAAAATTATGCTTTAATGTCACGCCGGTTTTTATCGCATCGTCAAAAACAGGTGTGGCGCACCCCGACGTGCCCATAGAATAAACGGTAGAGCTTTTTCGCAGTCCCGACCCGATAGCCCCCATCGGCTGATCATGCCCACCGGCAACTACTTTTAAATTTTCATTCAGGCCGATTTCTTTTGCAATATTCGGCAAAACATTTCCGATTATTGTGCCGGTTGCAACCGTTTCAGACAGTTTTTCTTTGTCTATTTCAAACTTTTTGATAAGAGTGTCGCTCCACTCTAAGTTGTGGACATCAAACAACATCGTTCTGCAGGCTACCGAGTAATCTCCTACCGCCCTACCCGTTAACTTGTAATTCATGAAATCTTGAATCAAAAGCATATGTTTAGTTTTTTCATAAACCTCGCCTCTATGCTTTTTTATGTACAATATTTTTGAAATAGAATAAGTTGGAGACGGTGGCAATCCGCAAATCTTTGCAATTTCGGCATCTGAAGACTTCTTCATTGCCTCGTAATATTCCTCTTCGCCTCTTCTGTCTGTATATATCATTACTTCATTCAGTATGTTATCATCCTTGTCTACACAAACAAAAGACTCTCCAAAAGAGCTTACAGCCAATGCAACTATAGGTTCTCCGGTTTGCGCTGCCGCTTCGCTAAGCACAATCTTCGCCTTCTCCCATATGTCGTTTGCATCTAATGTTCTTGTGCCGTCTGATTTTAGTTTTAAATCATACGCACGAAAAGAAGACGCATATTGCAACCCTTTTTCGTCAAACACAACCGCCTTAATACCACTTGTTCCAACGTCTAATCCGCAAAATTTCATATTACTTTCCTTTCAGACTTTTTATGTGGTTTCCCGAATAATCAGCTCAGGAATTAATCTTACTTCTTTTTGAAATTCTTCCCCCGCTATTTGCAAAAACAGCTGTTCCACTAACGCATGCGCACTTTTTTTGTCCGACTGTGCAATGGTTGTCAGCGAGGGTGTGATAAGGTCTGATAGCGGAATATTATCGTACCCGATCACCGCTATGTCGTTTGGAATTCTCATTTTTGCTTCCGAAAGTGCACGAATTGCACCTAAGGCTATAATGTCGGTAGAGGCAAAAATTGCATCTAAGCCTTTGTCTGCAAGTTTTCTCATAAACTTAACGCCGGTGTCAAAATGATACGATAATTCTTTGTCGAGTATTACTATGTCTTCGTTTAAAGGTATGTTTGCTTCCGCCAAAGCCTTCTTGTAACCCTCAAACCTCAAACGCAAAGATTTCATGGTGATTTTTTCTCCTAAATAGGCTATTTTGCGTCTGCCCATGTCTATCAAATGCTTGGTTGCGATGTAACCACCCATCTCGCTGTCGGTATAAACCGTACACACACCGCTTTCGCAAGGGTAATCGTCTAAGGTAACGGTCGGGACATTAAAATCTGCCAATTGCTTCATCGGCTCACGATTAATTAACTCACATAATATTATTACGCCGTCAACGTTATATCTTAAAATTCTGTCTACAATTTTTTGCTCGCTTGTCTCTTCGTAGTTTGTGCAACACAAAAAAGAAACATAGCCTTTTTGAACCAATAATCTCTCTATTTGTTTGGCAATACAAGCATAATAGCTGTTTGTTATGTCGGGTACTATTAACCCAACAGACTTCGATTTATTAGTTTTAAGCCCCTTAGCCAAGGCATTTGGGCGATATTGCAACTCTTTTATTGCCTGTCTGACCCTAAGAGTCACCTCTTTAGATATGCTTGCCGTACCATTAATAACATGTGACACCGTCGGCTGTGTAACGCCTGCTCTTTTCGCAACATCTTTCATGGTGCATACTTGCTTTTTCATGTTTACCCCTCGTAGAAAATTTAACGAACTATTATTACTATCTATTTCTCTTAGTGCCGATATTCATTTTTTTTATATAAAAATATAAAACAAGGAATCTATTTTTCTTTATCATAATCACAACTCAATTCCCATACTTAATAAATTATATCTTATAATTGACTTCGTTGTAAAGTATTTATACGAATTAATCATCTTAAACTTTGAATCGCCCAAATATATTTGGTGTGGTTGTGTAATGCAAAGAAATAGTATATCATAATATGGGTATGTTAAGAAAGTCCGATATATGAAATTTTGTCGAACGAGCTTGCGGTTTAAAGCAAAAAATACAGCTTTAGCACCGCTAATGCGAGGCTTTTTGACGCTAATATGCAAGTCAAGGCGATGAAATTGCGAAATTATGACTTTTTTCAACACACCCAATATATAAACTTACACACAGGAGCAAAAACATGTTTGATTATCACATACATTCTTCACTTTCTTTTGATGCACAAGACGACATGGAGGCAATTGTAGAGTCGGCAAAGAAAAGGGGACTTAAAGAAATTTGTTTTACAGAGCATTTAGACATAGATTACCCTTACGACGACATAAACCCGATAGTCGATTTCAAAGAATATTTTAAGCGCATTGACGCATTAAAAAACAGTGTTTCGGGCATAGAAATCCGCTCGGGTGTAGAGGTTGGAATTATACCGAGTTCGGCACAAAACATTGAAAAAAGCCTTTGTGAATATAATTTTGATTTTGTGTTGGGTTCACAACACGTCGTCAAAGGAAAAGACCCTTGGTATCCGAATTATTTTGACGATAAAACGTTAAAAGAGGCACAACAACTGTATTTAGAAGAGCTATTATCGGGCATAAAGGCCTACACCGATTACGACGTAGTAGCGCACATCGGCTACGTGGATAAATACTTGGAAAAATGTAAAAAATATGAGAACAGTGAAATAAAGATGTTTAACTATGAAGATTTTTCGGATATAATAGACGAAATACTTTTAACCGTCATCAACGAGCATAAGGGTATTGAAGTAAACACCAGCAATTATGTAATACACAACTGCCCCACACCGCATATAAGCATCATAAAAAGGTATTTAGCCTTAGGCGGTGAAATAATTACCGTAGGTTCAGACTCGCACAATGCCGAATTTGTCGGCAATAAAATTTTCGACACATATGGAATGTTGAAAGAAATTGGTGTAGAATATATATGCGGATACAAAAACCGCAAACCGCAGTTTCACAAACTGTAACACACATTATAATAATATAGGAGAGTAAAAAATGTTTTATCCAATATGGTTCGATTGGACGTGGTTGCTTTTAATACCCGGCCTGATAGTCACAATAATTGCACAAGCGCGCGTTTCAAGCACATACAAAAAGTATGCTAAGATCCAATCAAAAAGCGGTGTTTCGGGTGCAGATTTCGCTCGGACAATGCTTAAGCAAAACAACGTTTCGGGAATAACCGTAAACAGCGTACAAGGAACGATGACCGATCACTTCGATCCACGCACAAATGCCGTTAATTTGTCTGAAAAGGTATACAAAGATCACTCTATTTCATCGGTTGCCATCGCCGCCCACGAATGCGGACACGTATTACAAAAAGAAAAGAAATACGGCCCCATGAGTGTAAGAACGGCAATCGTACCGGCAGTCAATATTTGTTCTAAATTAGCATTCCCATTGATTATAATAGGAATAATTTTTTCAAGTATGACTGTATTAGTAGAGATAGGCGCCTGGATATATTTTGGAGCCGTAATTTTTCAGTTGGTTACACTGCCTGTTGAGTTTAACGCAAGCAAACGTGCATTAAACAACATTACCGCTTCGGGAGTGCTAACCCAAGAAGAACAAGTCGGCGCTAAAAAAGTATTGTCGGCAGCCGCCCTCACCTACGTTGCGGCCTTGCTTGCATCTTTCCTTTCATTCTTACGTCTGTTACTTATCGCAAGAAGAAACTAAACATTATTACACAAATAATAAAAGCCTTACTATTAATCGACATACGGTTTATAGCAAGGCTTTTTGTATTAGTTTTCTTCCCATAAGCACATACGGTTAAAGGTATTTTTCTTCAAATTCTTTTATAGGAATAGGTTTGTCGAAATAATATCCCTGCGCTTCTTCACAGTTAATCGACTTTAAGAACTCTAATTGTTCCGCATCTTCCACGCCTTCTACAATTACACGAGAATCTAAGCTGTGTAGCATTGTCACAATGCCTTCAACCACAACTTCACCCCGAGTATCGTTCTCTGTTCGGGTAACAAAGCTTCTGTCTAACTTAATAACGTCTGCATTAAATTCTTTAATCATCCCTAAAGAAGAATGCCCTGCACCGAAATCGTCTATCGAAATCGCAAAACCGGAGGAATGCAAATCGTCTATTAATTTTTTCAATACCCTTGTGTTTTCAAGCAAGGTTGTCTCGGTTAGCTCTATTTCTATCAAATGATGATCAAGATTATATTTATCCACAATTTGGGCAATTTCCTGAACAAAATTCATATTTTCCAAATGTAGCCTTGAAAAATTAACGGATATCGGCACAAGTTTCTTTCCTTCTTTTTTCCACCTGCTAAGTGTCATACACACTTTTTCCAAAATGTATTTATCAATATTGATGATGAACCCATTTCCCTCAAAATGCGGGATAAAGTCGTTAGGGAATATCATGTTGCCGGAAGGTTCTATCCACCGAACCAAAGCTTCCGCACCGATAAGCTCGTTTTTTAAAATATCAAACTTCGGTTGCAAGAAGGCATGGAACTCGTTGTTTTCAAGCGATTTTTCCATTTTGTTTGTAAGTTCTGTCTTAAACAAAACTTCTTTTTTATAGTTGTCGTCGTAATTCCAAATTACCGAGTCTTTCTTACCCTTCGCCATAGAGTGCGCAAGGCTTACTTTGTTTATTATGTCGTCAACATTTGTTTCGCCCGGCTCAATAAAATACCTGCCGTATGCAAACGATAGGTGATGATTTTCAAGTTCGGGAATCAATTGTTTAAAGATTGCTTCGTAATATGCCGTTGTAGCGTCTAATTCTTCCAAGAAATTATTGCCGGAAAAGAATATGAAAGAATCTACTCCTACCCTTGCTATCATAAAAGATTTTTCATCAACATTAGCGGCAACTTTTCCAAACCCACACAATGCCTTGTTTCCGATTTCAAACCCGTATATTTCATTTATAGCTTTAAAATTTATTACGTCTATTTTAATTATGGCATACTTTTTATCCGGATTATTGCGTAAGACAGTTGCCATGTCTTTTTTAAGTTTTGTCAGATTCGGTAGACCCGTCAACTCGTCTATATATGCAACTTTTTTAATTTCGTTCATATTTTTTCGTTGTACAGACCACGTATATATAACAAACGCCGCAAAAGCACAAACAGACATAACGCTTATAAACGTAAGAATATTAGATATTTCTCTTATTCCGACTTGCATTTGTGCCTCGTCGGCAACCACAACAAGCATCTGATTGCCAAAATCAAGCGGCACATATTCTGCAATGCGGTTTGAATCTCCGAAGGAGTAGTAAATAACACCCGGAATGCCATTTGCTATCTCATACATTGCATTTTCGTGGGATGTATCTCTTAAAAATTTAACAGAAGGATCCGCAAGCTTTGAAAGCGAGCCGAAATCTTCGGCCGAGCTTACAACTATTGTTCCGCTGCTGTCAACTATCATGACGGTGGCTGTGCCGGCAACACTGTTGCTTATGTCGTCGAACACTTTGTTTACATGGTTTGTGCCGACTAAAACACCGATCATTTCGTCGTCGTCATAAACCGGCACGGCTATATCCATTATGCCGTTTTGTGTAGTGGAATTTTTGTTCGCCCCGGAAGCATTTTCACCTGTTGCTACGGCTTGTTTGTATGCAACGTTATCGGAAAAATCCTCGATTTCATTGTCTTTGGAAATACCATTAGCATTCATGTCGACAAAATGAATGTCTTCGGTTTCAAAATACTTTGACTGCTTGTTTAAATACTCTGCAATATTGCCCGACAAAATCTGTTCCTCGGTAATTGTGTTTGCAAGTAAAGACAAGCTGTTAGAGTTGTTTTTATTTTCGTTATTAATTGTTAGCTGTTGCTGTTTTATTATGCCGTTTAGTTCACTTTCTATCGCTAAATAAAGCTGTTCGTTAACCATATTGTTAAATACCGAAAACAATATGATTATCAGTACAAACACACAAAGCAACGTAAACGCAATTATTCTGTTGTTTTTCTTGATGCTGAGTTTCATTCTTTAAAAGAAACCTCCGTACTTAAATAAGCTGCATACCATTTTTAAATTGCTGTTTTTGCACAACAACCACAAAACCATATATAAACTCATAATATCAAAGACTGTTCATTTTTGCAATGATTTTAATCAAAAAACAATACTTTATTATTTATTTTTATCAAACCTAAAAATACTGTTTTCAAAATCTTCATAATAGTTTAAAAATAACTATGTAATTGCAAAATAATTGTGTTTAAACATAGGATTTGAACACAATTGTTTCGTGCGCTAAATACCGAATATTCGACAAACACAACGGCTCTAATATAAATCGGGAGGATTTATCTATGTTATTCACTAAGGAAAGTTTTATGGAAAAATACACAGAACGGTTTATGACTAAACTCTCTAAAAATGTTGAAGACGGCACACTTGTAGATAAATACGTTGTGCTTGCATCTGTTTTAAGAGATGCACTCAGCAAGAGTTGGGTTAAAACAAACAATTATTACCTTAACAATTTAGAAAGGCAAGTGTATTATTTTTCTTTAGAATTCTTGACAGGTAAATTCTTAGAACTTAACTTGCTTGGCTTAGAATGTGAGGAAGTTGTTAAAGAAGGCTTACATGAAATGGGCATAGAATTAGAAGAACTAATCGGCTGTGAACCCGACGCCGGGTTAGGAAACGGCGGATTGGGAAGGTTGGCAGCCTGCTTCTTAGATTCTTTAGCCGCCTTGGGTTTTCCCGGTCATGGCACCGGTATCAGATATAAATATGGTTTGTTTAAACAAAAAATTGTAGACGGTTATCAGGTAGAGTTGCCGGATAACTGGCTTAGGCAATCTAACCCGTGGGAGATTTGCAAACCCGATAAATCGACAGTTGTAAAACTTTACGGCACAATACGGACAGAAGAAACTCCTAACGGATATAAATATATTCACGAAAATTATTTGCCCGTAATTGCAGTTCCCTACGACATGCCCATAGTTGGAGCGGACAACAACACAGTAAACACATTGAGGTTGTGGAGTGCAGAGGTTATGCCCGGGCAAGAGCTTGATTTTGCCTCGTTCAGCAAGGGGGATTATGTTAGGGCCGTTTCCGATAAATATGCAATAGAGTCAATTTCAGAAGTATTATACCCCGACGATTCCAATTACACCAACAGGCTTTTGCGCTTAAAACAACAATATTTCTTTGTGTCTGCCGGTTTACAGTCTATCGTACGCAGATTCAACCTAAAACATTGTAACACTTGTCGCTTAGACAAATTGGTTGCCGTGCATATCAATGACACTCATCCCGCTTTAGCCGTGCCCGAACTTATGCGCATACTTATGGACGAAGAAGGCTACGGATGGGACGAAGCTTGGGAAATTACCACAAGCACAATCGCATACACCAACCACACAATCTTGCCGGAAGCCCTTGAAACTTGGCCTATTGAGTTGGTTAAAGAACTGTTGCCCCGTATATACATGATAATCGAAGAAATAGACAGAAGGTTTGTTTCGCAGGCAAGAGAAGACTACGAAGAAGACATTGTTTCTCGGGTTGCTATTTTGTGGGACGGAGTTGTGCGCATGGCAAACCTTGCCGTTGTCGGCAGTTTCAGCGTTAACGGTGTGGCGCAGGTGCATTCCGAGTTGCTTAAAAATGTTGTAATGAAAGATCTCTATAAATTATTCCCCGAGAAATTCAACAATAAAACCAACGGCATAACACACAGACGTTGGTTGATAAAGGCAAATCCCGATTTAGCCGAGCTCATTTGCGACACCATCGGCACAAAGTGGAAAAAATGCCCGACCGCACTGGAAGAATTGGCAAAGCATAAGGACGACACCGCCCTCCACGATAAACTACACGAAATTAAACGCTTAGACAAAGAAAGGTTGGCAAAATATATTTTAGAGGCGAACAACATTAAAATAGACCCGGATTCTATTTTTGATGTACAAGTAAAGCGTATACACGCATATAAAAGGCAATTGCTAAACGCTTTGCACATTCAACATTTGTACAACAGAATATTAAACGAACCCGGCTACAACTTTGAGCCTCGCACCTTCATTTTTGCGGGAAAGGCGGCACCAAGCTATCACTTTGCTAAGTCCGTTATTAAATATATTAACGAGCTTGCGGCGGTAATAAACGGCGATCCGAGGGTTAAAGACAGGCTGAAAATTGTTTTCTTAGAAAATTACAACGTAGGTTTGGCCGAGTTAATTTTCCCTGCCAGTAATATTTCCGAACAAATTTCAACCGCATCAAAAGAAGCGTCCGGCACGGGTAACATGAAGTTCATGATGAACGGCGCCATAACCATAGGCACCGACGACGGCGCAAACATCGAAATCCGCAAATACGTTGGCGACAGCAATTTTATACTGTTCGGTTTGAACGTACAAGAAGTAATAAACTATTACGAAAACGGCGGGTATTACTCAAGAGATTATTACTATAACAATCCGGATATCAAACTTGTTATCGACCAGATCACAAACTGTATGATATTCAAACACGCTCCCATGGAAGATTTCCGCTCTATTGTTCGCACGCTAATAGACTACAACGACGAATATTTTGTGTTAAAAGATTTTGAAAGCTACGCCAATGCACATTCAAGGGCAGATGCTTTGTACAAAGCAAAAGATATTTGGGGAAGCATGTCTATTGTTAACATGGCAATGTCCGCGCATTTTTCAAGCGACAATACAATAGAACAGTACGCAAGCGACATTTGGAACTTGCAAAAATGTGTTATAGAATAACATAAATCATTTGTTTTTAAGATGATTTTTATTAAAACAATCAAACTACCCTCAAACAAATTTTGGGGGTAGCTTATTATTGAAAAAATATTTTACAATTCTTTTTTCAAAACCTATTGTATTATAATTATTTAGTGATATACTGAATTTAATATTTATTATCGATGTATTCATTTTTTAGCATAATAAATATTAAAACTTGGGGAGATTTTATTACTATGAGATTTAAAGCAGAGCACTTAAGAGGAGTCATTAACAAAAACGATATTTTCGAGCTGACGGCTAAGGCTATCAGGTTGCACGACAGCAGACTAATAAAACACGGAGAACGTGTTGCACTGATAGCAAACAATATATGCGAATATGTTAAACCAAAAAACATTGACCAAAACGCACTCATAATGTTGGCTGTATTTCACGATTTAGGAGCATTCAAAACAGAGGAAATTAACCGCCTTGTCGAGTTTGAGACGGTAGATGTACAAGAACACGCGGCTTACGGTTATCTGTTTTTAAAATATTTTTCGCATCTTGGTGAATACAGCAACGCAGTTTTGCATCATCACACACCTTATGCCGAATTAAAAGCGGCGAACATCGCCTACCGAGATTACGCCTCCATTCTGCACATTGCAGACCGTATAGACATAGGCTTTATTAAGAGAATGACGCCGGCAGAAATTGCCGACTCTTTAAAAAATTCAGATTTCAAGGCCGAGCACACTTTGGCCGCAAAGCATTTATTGCTTAATTCCGATTTATATGTTCAACTTAAAAACAGCAATAATGTCGATTTGTACAAAACAACAAACAACATCTTAGACATAAGCTATGAAGAGGCATTGAGCCTGCTTAAAATGGTTGTATATTCTATAGATTTTAAAAGCGAAGTTACCGTCATGCACTCTGTTATCACGGCTATAATATCTGTTTTTCTCGCAAAAAAATGTGGTTTAGACGACTTAGAAATACAAAAAATATATATTGCTTCAATTGCTCACGATTTGGGCAAGCTGGCAATTCCTAATGACATCTTAGAAAAACCCGGCAGGCTTACCGATGACGAAATGACAGTGATGAGGACTCATATAATTCATTCCAAAGAATTGTTGCAAGGAATTTTGCCCGATGAAATAACAAGCATTGCAACCAACCATCACGAGCGTTTAGACGGCTCGGGATATCCGCAAGGGCTTAGCGCAAAAGATTTAACAATAAGCGACCGAATCGTAATGGTTGCCGACGTCGCAAGTGCTTTGCTTGGTCGCAGAAGTTACAAATCGGAATTCAGCACAGAT
>CAYJNC010000040.1:0-476 GCA_964371185.1 uncultured Christensenellaceae bacterium | reverse complement strand
TACTAAACGACTTGGCAAAAACTCAGCTCGACGGCTCGCTCGTTACAATAATAAGCGATAACATAGACGAATTATTATACACCATAAAAAAAGAAAGTCGGAACGTTCAACAAACTTACGACAAACTAAGCACAGAGTATAACCAAATCTTAGGAACTTCCACAGGCGTTGGCAAAAAGGTAATTATACAAGCAACAGCCATGCCCTCATTTGCATAAATTTAAACTACATTAAAATCGGAATTTATTATTTTCGATTTTTTTATAATTAACATATTGACTTTTTTCGATATGTTAATTATACTCTATATATAGAAATTTTTCGATATGAGGTGTTGTTATGATAAAGTCCTACGACAATTACGCAAAAGTATTTAAGGCTTTTTGCGACGAAACTCGCCTAAAAGTGTTAGACATTTTACAACAAGGCGAAAGATGCGCCTGCACTTTGTTAGACGAAGTGAGCGTTTCTCAACC
>CAYJNC010000039.1:0-11430 GCA_964371185.1 uncultured Christensenellaceae bacterium | reverse complement strand
AGACATAGTTACCGCTAATGTTATGGAAGTTAATGCGGCTAAAAAGCGCATAAGCTTATGCATTCGTGCCTTGATGGAAGAGCCTGTTAAGGTAGAAAAAGAAGAAAAGAAAGAGCGCGAAGAAAAATTCCGCTACGAGATTCCGCCGGTAGAAGAAGCTACTTCTTCACTTGCAGATTTCTTCCCGAAAATGGATGATAGCGAATAAGTAATTTTTAAAAATAATATAAACGGTATGTTTGCTAAAATGCGGACATACCGTTTTTATACAACGAATAAAATTTTTGTTGATAAAAACACCGATTTTTGTTAAAATAATATGGCGTAACAAAAAAAGAATTATTGCTTGGGAGGCAGATATTAAAATGATGGAATTATTACATATAACCATAGGGGACATGCTTAAAAAGCAGGCGAAAAAATACCCCAACAAAGATGCACTTATCTCTCCGTACTTAAACGTACGTTATTCTTACAAAGAATTAGACGAAGCGACAGATGTTCTTGCGCGTGCGTTTATGAGTTTAGGTGTAAACAAAGGAGACAAAGTTTCTATTTGGGCAACAAATTATCCCGAATGGGTCTTGGTTCAGTTTGCGACTGCGAAAATCGGCGCAATTATGGTTACTGTAAATACTGCATATAAAAGGTTCGAGTTAGAACATTTGTTAAAACAAAGCGATAGCACAACGTTGATTTTGATGGGCGGATATCAAGATTCCGACTATGTCGGACATATTAAAGGGTTGTGCCCGGAGCTTGATACCTGCGAACCGGGCAAGTTAGATTGCAAAAATCTACCGTTCTTAAAAAATGTTATTTTCCTCGACGAAGGCAAACCCGAAGGTATGTTTGCATGGGAAGAGCTTATGGCGATGGCAGAAGGTGTCAGCCAAGCACAATTAGAACAACGTATGGGCGAGCTTGATTCCGGAGACGTTATTAACATGCAATATACTTCCGGCACAACAGGTTTTCCAAAAGGTGTTATGCTCACACATGACAACTTAGTAAACAACGGCATGGCAATCGGAGATTGCATGAAGCTTACAGACATAGACAGACTTTTAATAGTTGTTCCGCTTTTCCATTGTTTTGGTTGTGTTTTGGGTGTTATGGCATCTTTCACACATGCAAGTGCGATGATATTAGTTGACCATTTCAATCCGTTAAAAGTTTTACAAGCCTTAGAAGACGAGAAATGCACGGCTGTGCATGGCGTTCCGACAATGTTCATTTCAATGCTTGAAAACCCCGAGTTTTCTAAGTATGACCTGTCTACATTGCGTACGGGTATAATGGCAGGTTCGCCTTGCCCGATAGAATTTATGAAACGTGCAATGACAGACATGAATATGAGTGAAATTGTTATTACATATGGTCAGACAGAGGCGTCTCCCGCCATGACTATGAGCAAAACAGACGATCCGATAGAAAAAAGGGTTGAGACGGTCGGACAGGTGATCCCGGGCGTAGAAGTAAAGGTTGTTGACCCCGAAACCGGCGAAGACGTTCCTCCGAATACGACGGGTGAAATTGTAGGACGTGGTTATAACATAATGAAAGGCTACTACAAAATGCCCGAGGCAACCGCGCAGACAATTCGTGATGGTTGGTTGCACACCGGAGACTTAGGTGTTATGGACGAAGACGGTTATTTTAAAATCACAGGCCGTTTAAAAGACATGATAATACGTGGAGGAGAAAATATTTATCCTCGTGAAATCGAAGAATTTATATACACACATCCCGCGGTGCGTGATGTTCAGGTTATCGGCGTGCCCGACAGACGCTATGGCGAAGAAGTTATGGCTTGTGTCATATTAAAAGAAGGCGAAGAAGTGACAGAAGAAGAAATGATAGTTTATGTTAAAGAAGGTTTGTCACGGTTCAAGTCTCCTCGTTATGTTCGATTTGTAGAAGGTTTCCCGATGACACACAGCGGAAAAATTCAGAAATACAAAATGAGAGAGTGGGCTATTGAAGAATTGGGATTGCAAAGTGCGGCAAGCATAGAAACTGCCTAAATATAATAATTGCCTTTAGCATTTTAGCCGAAGGATAAGGAGAAATATAGATGTTTGAAATAGACCCTATTGCAATACATAATTTGTTTGGAATAGAAGGCCTTGACATTGCGTGGTACGGAATTTTGATTACTACCGGTATTATCGTAGGGGTTCTCTTGGCTATGCGCCAAGCGAAGAAAAAAGGCTATACATATGAATTGGTGTTCGACTTCATGATATTGGCGTTGCCCTTATCTATTATAGGTGCACGGTTATATTATGTTGCGTTTGAGTGGGAATATTATTCACAACACCCTGAAGAAATTATAGCCGTCTGGAACGGTGGTATTGCTATTTACGGTGCAATTATTGGTGGAGTTGTTGCCGCAATAATTTTGGCTAAATGGCGTAAATTTCCGCTGGGTAGGTTGCTCGACATAACTGCACCCGGCCTGATAGTAGGGCAAGCCATCGGACGTTGGGGCAATTTTGTTAACCAAGAAGCGTTTGGAAACATAGTTACCGACCCGAGCTTGCAGTTTTTCCCGTATGCAGTTTATATACAGGAAAAGTGGACAGGAACGGAAATGGTTGTCGATTCTTGGGTACAGGCTACTTTCTTTTATGAAAGCATGTGGAATTTGGCAGTTTTGGCATTGTTGCTTTGGTACACGAAACGTGCAAAACATGACGGCAATGTGTTTGCGATGTATTTAATCGGCTATGGCATAGGCAGATTCGTAATAGAAGGTATGCGTGTGTCGACTTTGCAACTGTGGCCGGGTATGCCTGTATCACAATTTTTGTCTATTTTGCTTATAGTGGTCGGTGTAATATATATCTTAGTGATGCGCAAGAGGAATATTCCAAACCGTGTGTACGAAGGTCGCTATGTTATCGGTTGGGAAGGCAATGACGCTAAAAAAGACAAGAAATCTAAAAAAGTTAATAAGACTGAAAAAAAAGCCTAATAAACTAAATAAATCTTAAGGAAAAAACGATGAGAAATCTGACAATGCTTACAGATCTATATCAAATGACGATGTTATATGGGTATTTTAAGGCTAACAAACATAAAGACAGGGCAGTTTATGACCTGTTTTTTCGTAAAAGCGGAAACGAAAGCTCGTATGCAATTTGTGCGGGTCTGGAGCAGGTTGTTGAGTTAATAAACAAAATACGTTTTGAAGAAAAAGACATAGAGTATTTTCGCTCGCTGAATTTATTTGACGAAGAATTTTTTAATTATCTGAGAGATTTTAAATTTACCGGCGATCTATATGCAATACCCGAAGGCACCGTAGTTTTTCCTATGGAACCTCTTTTGCGCATAAACGCTCCTATTTGCGAGGCTCAGTTGCTTGAAACTGCTTTGCTAAACATAATTAATCATCAAACACTAATAGCAACCAAGGCGGGCAGGGTGGTTTATGCGGCAGGAGAAGACAACGTATTCGAGTTTGGATTGAGAAGGGCGCAAGGCCCGGATGCCGGAATATACGGTGCAAGAGCCGCAATCATAGGAGGTTGTGTCGCAACTTCAAATGTATTATCGTCACAGATGTTTGGTGCAAAAGCCGCAGGAACACATGCACACAGTTGGGTCATGAGCTTTGAAGATGAAATTACGGCATTTCGTGAATATGCGAAGATTTACCCGAACAACTGTTTGTTTTTGGTAGACACATATAATACATTAAAAAGCGGTGTGCCAAACGCAATCAAAATTTTTGAAGAATTGAGAGAAAAAGGGCACAAACCGGTTGGAATACGTTTAGATTCCGGAGACCTTGCTTATTTGTCTAAGCAGGCAAGAAAAATGCTTGACTCAGCAGGCTTTGAAGACGCGAAAATTTTTGCGTCGGGTGATTTAGACGAGTATGTTATTGTAGATTTAAAGCAACAGGGTGCAAAGATAGATGTTTACGGTGTTGGGACTAAGTTAATAACTTGTTATGACCGTCCTGCACTCGGTGGTGTATACAAATTGGCTGCAAGCGAAGCAGACGGAAAGTGGCAGTCTAAGCTTAAGGTAAGCGAAAATCTTTGGAAAATCACAAACCCGGGCATAAAAAAAGTTGCACGAATATATTCTAATGCCGATAATAAGGCGATTGCCGATTTAATTATGCTGGAAGACGAGATTATAGACAATACAAAACCGCTTGTGCTTTTTGATCCGGTAGAGACTTGGAAGCAAATGACGGTAGAAGATTTTCACACCAAAGAATTGCAAGTGCCGATTTTTGTAGAGGGCAAACAGGTTTATGAATTGCCAACATTGGCTGAAATAAGCGAGCATACAAAAAAAGAGATGGAAACTTTTTGGGACGAGATTCTACGTATTAAAAAACCTCATATTTATAAGGTTGACCTATCGGATAAACTATACAACCTCAAGAAAACCTTGTTGTCACAAAGTAAAATAAAGATTTAATTCTTTAACCTAAACAACATAGAAAAAGTATAAAAGTACACTGCAAAAAAACAATCATCCGCAAATGATTGTTTTTTATATCGATTATTATTTTTAGTCTATTTTTTCTTCCGCCACACGTTTTGCCTTGCGACGTTTGGGCTTGTCGGGTTTATCTTCTTGTGAAACTATATCTTTTGGGTTTGTATATATTTCGGTAGGAATGCCCTTCTTTTGGAGCGAACCGTCTATTATTGTTTTAATTATAGAGTAGATTATTGCAAAAATCGGACCCCCGAGAATAAGCCCCATTATTCCGAACAGTCCACCGCCTAAGATGAGGGCGAAGAGCACCCAAAATGCCGACAGGCCGACGTTTGACGCAACTACACGCGGTAAGATGATGTTTCCGTCAACTTGCTGCAACACAAGTATGAAAATAAGGAAGAACAATGCGTAGAGTGGGTCTACCATTAAGAGAATAATTACGCTTGGAATTGCACCCAAGAAAGGGCCGAAGAACGGTATGATGTTGGTGCAACCTATAATAACCCCAATAAGCGGTGCATAGGGCACTTGTAATATGAGTAAGAATATGAATGTTGACGTTCCCACAAATACCGCAGAGGTTAGTGTTCCCATAATAAAGCCTAAAAACACATTGTTGGAATACTTCAGAATTTCCATAAATCTGTCGGCAAACTTTTGTGTGCAAATTGCATAGACTATTTTTTTGCCTTGTCTTGCAAATTTTTCTTTTGTGTATAGCATATGGATACAAACAACGAGTCCGATAAAGAAATTTAGCAATCCTGTGCCCACAGAAGACAATATGTCGGGCAAAAGCAATAAAATTTCGTTGAAAAAATCTGTTAGGGATAGCAACGACGTGTGCAAGGTGTCGAAAAGGTCTGTTACTATTTGTGTGTTAAAGTTCATACTTATAAACCAATCATACAGATTTACTTCTATGTCATAAATGTATGTCGGTATGTTTACTATGAGCAATGAAAGGCTTTCTATAATTTGAGGTATAATAAAGTAGATTAGAGCGCCTATGATTCCAAACATAATTAAGAAGACGGTTAAAATAGAAAGTGATCTGCGCAACCCGGGATGAGGTTTTTTTCGTTCTACGAATGCAAAAACCTTGCGCTCCATGAAAGCTGCCGGTCGGGACAATAAATAGGCTATGCCGGCACCGACAATAAATGGTGTAAGAATTCCAAAAAGTGCGGCAATTGCATTGCCGAAGTAACTTAAATTTAATAAAAACAATAGTATTGCTATTATGGCAGCTGCGGTAATAATAACATAAATAGAGACGGATTTATATTTTGGATTTTTCCAGTCGGGTTTCATTAAATTTTCTCCGTTAATATTTTTTTTAATTATAACATATTGAAATAGAATTTGGTTATTTTTTTTAAAGATTTAGCAAAAATGACTATAATATTTTAAATGGGGTTCAAATGAAAAATTTTAAATAGAAAATTGCAAAAAACATAAAAAATACCTAAAATTTTGACTAAATAATGTTGTTTCTGAAACAAGATAATGATATAATATCAGAGATGAAAAAATAAACATTAAGAACGGAGAAAAAAAATGACTTATTCACAAAGAGTTTTAGAGTTAGTAAAAGAAAAAAATGCCGACCAGCCGGAGTTTATTCAAGCGGTGAGCGAAGTGTTGCCTACACTTGAACCCGTATTAAACAAACGCCCCGAAATTGAAGCTGCCGGCATCTTAGAACGTATTGTAGAGCCGGATAGGGCTATTGTTTTTCGTGTGCCGTGGGTAGACGACAATGGCAAAGTGCAAGTGAATCGTGGAATGCGTGTACAATTTAACAATTCCATCGGACCTTACAAGGGCGGTTTAAGATTCCATCCTTCGGTTAACTTAGGAATAATTAAATTCTTAGGATTTGAACAAATATTTAAAAATTCTTTGACAGGTCTTCCTATCGGTGGTGGTAAAGGTGGTTGTGACTTTGACCCCAAAGGAAAATCAGACAACGAAGTTATGCATTTCTGCCAAGCGTTCATAACAGAACTCGGTAAATATGTTGGTGCAGACACAGACGTTCCTGCCGGCGACATTGGTGTTGGTGGTAGAGAAATCGGATACATGTACGGTATGTACAAAAAAATTGCAGGTAGATACGAAGGTATGCTCACAGGTAAAGGTTTAACATACGGCGGTAGTTTAGCGCGTACAGAGGCTACCGGTTATGGCCTTGTATACTTTGTAGACGAAATGATTCGTGACAAAGGTAAATCTTTCAAAGATGCTACTGTTGTTATCTCGGGATCGGGTAATGTTGCAATCTATGCCGCTAAAAAAGTTATGGAGCTTGGTGGTAAAGTTGTTACTATGTCTGACTCAAACGGATATGTATATGATCCGAACGGCATTGATTTAGAGCTTGTTAAAGACATCAAAGAAGTACGTCGTGGACGTATTAAAGAATATGCGGATGCAGTTGAATCGGCAGAATTTGTTGAAGGTTGTGCAAACGTATGGAATGTTGCTTGCGACGTGGCTCTTCCTTGTGCAACTCAAAATGAGTTAGACGAAAAAGGTGCCGCCGCTTTGGTTAAAAACGGTTGTTATGCTGTTGGCGAAGGTGCAAACATGCCTACTACAATTGAAGGTACAGAAATCTTCTTGAAAAACGGAGTTCTTTTCGCACCGGGTAAGGCTGCTAATGCCGGTGGTGTTGCAACTTCGGCGCTCGAAATGTCACAAAACAGCTTGCGTATGTCTTGGACGTTTGAAGAAGTAGATGCAAAACTTAAAGATATTATGGTAAGCATTTATCGTAAAGCATCGACAGCTGCCGAAAAATATGGAATGAAAGACAACTTTGTTGCCGGCGCAAACATTGCAGGTTTTGAAAAAGTTGTTGACGCTATGTTGGCACAGGGTGTTGTTTAATATTTAGCATAAGTATAATTATTTAGCGATTAGATTATAACTTAATATCCAAATGAAAAAGAGTGATGTCAAAAAGGCTTCATTCTTTTTCATATATAATACCAATTTTTATACGCTCATGTTATAATTATTGTAAAGAATGAAAAAAAGGAAATTAAAATGTACGTAACTATAGATAAAATAACAAAAAGTTTTGGCGCAGACATTATTTTTGAAAATATAAGCGTGACGATAAATGAAAATGATCGTATCGGGTTAATAGGTTCTAACGGAGCGGGTAAAACAACTTTTCTACGTGTGTTAAACAAAGAGATACAGGCAGATTCCGGAAATATTTCTTATATGGCAAACCTTACTGTCGGCTATTTAAAACAAAACAGTGGGCTTACAAGCGGTAATACCGTATATGAAGAAATGCGAAGTGTTTTTGCAAGTGCTATCAACGCTCAAAAGGAGATGGAAAGACTCACCGGGGAACTTGAAAAAAGCCCTCAGGACATGAATCTTGCTCGTGCTTATGACATGGCGATGGCGGAATTTGTTGCAAAAGACGGATATAACATTGACGTAAACATAAACAAGATACTTAACGGTATGGGTTTTTCAAATCATTCTAAAGACACGGTAATAGACACTATGAGCGGCGGAGAGAAGACTCGGTTAGCACTTAGTAAATTATTGTTGCAACAGCCAAAGTTACTTATATTAGACGAACCGACCAACCACCTTGACATGCAAACTTTGCTGTGGATAGAAGGTTATTTAACCGAATACAAGGGTGCTGTGCTTGTAGTTTCGCATGACAGATATTTTCTTGATAAGGTTACCGGAAAAACGTGGGAAATAGAAGATGGTGAACTAACAGAGTACAAGGGAAACTATTCTGCATATAAGATACAAAAACAAGAGAGAACTACTTTCTTATTGAAGGAATACGAAAAACAAGTAAACAAAAGAGAAAGCATGGCAGATTTTGCAAAGCGTAACATTGCTCGTGCATCAACGTCTAACATGGCAAAGAGCAGACTTAAGCAAATAGACCAAATGGATCCTATAAAAAAACCTAAGACACATACACCGTCACCCTCTTTTAGGTTTTCATCAAGAAAACGTTCGGTTCAAGATGTTTTAGAGGTAAAAGATGTGACGTTGTGTGTGGGTTCAGAAAACAAGCTTCTTGCAGATGAAATTTGTACAGAGGTTAAAAGAGGCGACAGTGTTGCAATTATAGGTGCTAACGGTACCGGGAAATCAACGTTTTTAAAAGCAATCAACGGAAATGATTTTACAAGTGGTGAAATATATTGGGGGAAAAATGTCGAGGTTGGTTATTATGACCAGGAAAACAAAGACATGAATGCTAAGCATACCGCATTAGAGGAGCTTTGGAAACGATACAGTGGTTTGCCCGAACAGGTTGCCCGCGGTTTTTTGGGTAGAGTTTTAATAGTGGGGGACGAGGTATACAAAAAAGTAGAATCTTTGTCGGGCGGAGAGCGTGCAAAACTCGGGTTTGCAATTCTGATGGCGGGTGAACACAATGTGTTGTTACTTGACGAGCCTACAAACCATTTAGATTTACTTGCGAGGGAAGAACTTGAGAGAGCGTTGAAAGAATATGACGGAACGTTGATTTTTGTTTCCCATGACAGATATTTTATTAACGCACTTGCAAACAGAGTGCTTTTGTTAGAGCAACAGAAGATGGAAGAGTATGTCGGCAACTATGACAACTATATTATTCAAAAAGAAGCTAAGAAAGAAGTTGTTGAGAAAGAGAGCGAGAAAAAAACCGGTATTAATGTTAAAAATGTAAAGATCCTAAGACAGCAAAAGGCAAAATTACGCATTAGACTATCGGAAATCGAAAAAAAGATTGCCAAATTAGAAGAGGAAGAAAAAGAGTTGCGTATTCTTATGGAAGAAAATTCGGCAGATTTTGAAAAGCTTGAGAAAATTTGCACAAGGTTAGAAGAAATTTCTTCGGAACATGAATTCGCAATGGAAGAGTGGATGATGATTTCAGAAGAAAACAATGCGGAATGAAATTGACTTTAAAGCGTATTAAGCCCATTGTTAAGCTAAAAATTAAATGTTATATATTCAATTGATATTTGCGGATAACTATTTGCAAATATTTTTTTATTTATTTGTAAAAATGCTCTTGACATTTTCGTGAAATAGGTTAAAATGTAATTGTTACATATTTCACAAATTGGAAATAACGGTGTAACTATAAACGAAAGTTTGTGTAGTAATGATTTGGAAAGAATGTAACAAAGGTAAAAATCGGAGCAATATGCTTTGAAATAAAGTGTTAAATAATTTACAAGGAGAAAGTCATGGTAAAAAAAGAAGAGGGGAAAATTCCCAAAATCATCGACAGTGTAGGTGCGTTAGAAGAAAAAATTCGCGAAATGCGTAAGGCACAAGCAGAGTTTGCGACATTTACACAAAAACAAGTAGATGAAATTTTCCGCGCGGCAACGCTTGCTGCAGCAAAACAGAGGATTCCGCTCGCAAAAATGGCGGTAGCCGAAACAGGCATGGGTGTGGTTGAGGATAAGGTTATAAAAAACCACTACGCTTCCGAATACATTTATAACAAGTATAAAGATACAAAAACTTGTGGTGTTATCGAAGAAGACAAAGAAGCCGGAATAAAGAAAATTGCAGAACCGTTAGGAATTATCGGCGCGGTAATACCGACAACAAACCCGACATCGACAGCTATTTTTAAAACTTTGTTAGCTTTAAAAACACGTAACGGTATAGTAATAAGCCCCCATCCTCGTGCGAAAGACTGCACGATTGCTGCTGCAAAATTGGTTTACGAAGCTGCAGTTTCAGCAGGCGCACCGGAAGGGATAATTACATGGATAGACATGCCTTCGTTAGACCTAACTAATGCTTTAATGAAAAATGTAGACACAATTTTAGCGACAGGTGGTCCGGGAATGGTTAAGGCTGCATACTCATCGGGAAAACCGGCAATAGGCGTTGGTGCAGGTAATACCCCTGTTATAATAGACGACACGGCAGACGTTAAAGTTGCGGTTTCTTCTATCATACTTTCAAAAACTTTTGACAACGGTATGATTTGTGCTTCAGAGCAATCTGTTACGGCAGTTGGCGACAAAACATACAAGGCTGTTAAGGAAGAGTTTATAAAAAGAGGATGTTATTTCCTTGTTGGCGACGAACTTGATAAGGTTAGAAAGACCATAATAATAAACGGTGCACTCAATGCAAAAATCGTTGGACAGTCTGCACATAAAATTGCAGGTTTAGCAGGCGTTAAAGTTCCTGTAGAGACAAAAATTCTTATCGGTGAAGTTGAATCTGTAGATATCTCGGAAGAATTTGCACACGAAAAATTGTCGCCGGTTCTTGCAATGTATAAGGCGAATAATTTTGATGATGCGATTAAAAAGTCTGAACAGCTGGTTGCAGACGGTGGTTATGGACATACTTCTTCATTATATATTCATCCGACACAAACAGAAAAATTGGACAAGTATACAGCAGCAATGAAGACTTGCAGGATAGTTATAAACACACCTTCTTCTCATGGTGGTATCGGAGATTTATACAACTTTAAATTAGAGCCATCTTTGACTCTTGGATGTGGTTCGTGGGGAGGAAACTCTGTTTCTGAAAATGTAGGTGTAAAACACTTGGTAAATATTAAAACTGTTGCAGATAGGAGAGAAAATATGCTTTGGTTCCGTACACCCGATAAAGTTTATTTCAAAAAAGGTTGCATGTCTTTAGCGCTTGAAGAATTGGGTGCAGAGCTTAACAAGAAAAAAGTGTTCATAGTTACAGACGCTTTCTTATATCATAATGGCTATGTTGCTCCTGTAGAGAAAAAATTGGACGAAATGGGTATTGCGCACACATGTTTCTACGATGTAGCTCCCGATCCTACTTTAGAATGCGCGAAACAAGGTGCAGAGGCAATGAAATTGTTTGACCCGGATTGTATTATTGCTTTTGGTGGTGGGTCTGCAATGGATGCCGCTAAAATTATGTGGGTTATGTTTGAACATCCGGATGCCG
>CAYJNC010000038.1:7309-11461 GCA_964371185.1 uncultured Christensenellaceae bacterium | reverse complement strand
TTATTCTCGGGCGGAGAACCGCTTGTTCGTAAAAAAGACTTAATCCGTCTTGCTGAAAAACACTCGGATTGCGTATTCGGTGCTTTCACAAACGCTACTTTAATAGACGAAGATTTCGTTTCAGACTTGCTTCGTGTAGGTAACTTCACATTCATGATTTCTGTTGAAGGTACTGAAGAAGAAACAGATGCTCGTCGTGGCGATGGTGTATATCAAAAAGTTATGCGTGCCATGAAATTATTGAAAGAAGCAGGCATTCCTTTTGGTTATTCCGCTTGCTACCATAGCAAAAACTACAAAACCATCGGTAGTGATGAATGGAACGATACCATGATAGAAGCAGGTTGCTTGTTTGGTTGGTTGTTCACATACATGCCTATCGGTTCAGACGCAGTTTTAGACCTTTGTGTTACACCCGAACAACGTGAGTATATGTATACACGTGTTCGCGAAATGCGTAACTACAAACCTTTGTTCATTCTTGATTTCTGGAATGATGGCGAATATGTTGGTGGGTGTATTGCCGGTGGACGTCGTTACTTCCACATCAACTCTAACGGTGACTGCGAACCTTGTGCGTTTATTCACTATGCAACTCACAACATCAACGAGTGCACATTAGAAGAAGCACTTGCAAGCCCGTTATTCAAAAAATATCAAGAAGGTCAACCCTTCTCGGAAAACTTATTGCGTCCTTGCCCGTTGCTTGACAACCCGGAAGGCTTACGCAAAGCAGTTACAGAGTCGGGCGCTCATCCTACTCAAGATTTAGACTTAGAAGGCGTAGACACATTAACAGCAAAAACAGAACCTATCGCTGCTAAATGGAAAGTTAAGGCAGACCAATTATGGTCATGCGGTCACTATCCGTACAACGGCGTTATCAATACTGTTTTGGACAAACACATAGACACAACAGGTGGCATGGGAGAAGCAGGTTGCGGACATTGCGGACGTATAGAATGCGATCGCGATACAGAGAAACCTTCTCATCTTGCATAAGAATTTAATCACATAATCATATTATCGGGTAAATCCAAATCGGGTTTACCCGATTTTATTTACCCGATTTCAGGCTGTCAAAAAAGTTAATACAGGCTACTGAGCGTCAAGAAATCTTGCAAGGCTGCGGCGCAAGGTTTTGCATTTGAGAGAGCTTATCTGTAATAAGTGACCGAAAAATGCAAGTTCTTGCAACACAGGAAGCAAAAATTCATTTAATCTTAAATAAATTTTTGCGGTTGCCGGGTTTATTGACGCTCTGTGAAATCGGGTTTACCCGATTTTATTTTGGCTCTTGGTCAATAACTGCGGTAGATGAAAAAATATGGTAGAAATCGTAAGTTTCTTTGCTCTCTGAGATTGTATTGCTAAAATATTTATTATGTGTTAGAATCCAATTATTGAAGCTTTTCGTTTCAATATTATAAAACAAGTAGGAGAGATTTAATGAAAAAGATATTAATAGTAATTTTAACACTCGCACTTGCACTTTCTGTTGTTGCTTGTAGCTCAACCGGTTCGGATAGCGCCGACTCATTAGAAGGCACAACATGGGTTTTATCTTCTATTGTCGCCGCCGACGGAACCGAGTATTCGGGAGAAGATGTCGCATTTTATTTGGGAGGAGACTCATACTATACCTTCGAGGCCGACGGTGTACTCATAGCCGAAATATTTGGTAACGTTATTGAAGGCCACTGGTCTTCAAACGGCGATGAAGTGGGAATATCGGCAAACGGTGCAACATCCGTATACACTCTAAACGGCAATGAAATGGTTTTAGAAGGTGCAGACGGGTCTGTATCTGTAATGACTTTAACATAACAATTATATTATTCTGCAACATGAAAAACGGGTAGGTGTCAAATAGACATTTACCCGTTTATTATTTTAATCTCCTAAGCGTTAACATGCAAACGAAGCCCTCAACAACAATAAACTTAACTTTTCCCAAGCAAAAACTCGTGTAACATAGGCATATTATGTGCTATGTATTTGTATTTATGCCCTGCTAAGTCTTCGACCTTATCAAAACCGTATCCCCACATTACCGCACAAAAATCTATTCCTAACTCCTCCGACGCTTGAGCATCAAAGCTTGTGTCGCCTATCATAAGCACTTCTTTTGGGTCTACCGAAAGTTTAGCTAAACATGTTTTCATCACCGCAACTTTGTCGGCAATTTCCATTTCGGGAGGTGTGCCGCATACGACACTAAAATATTTTGTCAGCGAAAAATGCTTTAGTGTGTTTACAACCGTTACTTCCCTTTTTGCGGATGCTATGGAACAAACTACGTTTTTATCATTTAAATCACAAAGCAAAGATTCTATGCCTTCATAAATATAACCTTCATACATTCCTTTGCTTGCGTGGTACCGCCTCCTGTATACCTCAACCATTTCGGTTGCCTCTTTTGGGCTAACATTCATTGCATTTTTAAAGGACCACATAAGCGGTGGCCCAATAAATTTTCTGAATATTTCTTCTTTTGGCATTGGATAGCCAAATTCTGCTACTGTTTCTTTAGCGCAACGAATTATTCCCGGGCCCGAATCCATCACCGTGCCATCAAAATCAAACATCGCTACTTTGTACTTTACTTCCATTTTACCTCTACTATTTCTGCGCTTTGCGGCGGCAATTTCACACTGATCAAACCATTACTAACCTTATAATGCTTGTCTCTTATGTGTCCGTAGCATTTCTCTTTTATTCGTACAGAAGCAAAATACTCCCTCTGCCAATCTTCGTAAAGTTGTTCGTGTGCGAATAAATCTACCACTATACGTTTTGCCTTTTTAGAACAGTTAACCAAAGTTACAAACGCTCCGTCTTTTGCTTTGTTAGAAAATGCATCCTTACCGTCTATACAGAATCTGAAAATGCTTATTGTGTTTTTTGTGTGGGTATAAAACACACAGTGGCCGGTTTTTAGCGCATCGTTTTGCTTTCTGAGCATGGCAAATTTCTTGTGATATTCCTGCATATCCGTGTCTATCACCCTAAACGGATTCCTATTAAACGGGTCTAACAAGCCGTTCATTCCGGTTTCGTCTCCGTAATATATGCTCGGCACACCCGGTATAGAGAACTGTATTGCAACTGCTATTTTTTGCAACCTCGCACCTACAATGTTTTGCTCTTCGGTGACAACAAAATGCGCTTGCTGTTCTCTCGTTAGGCTGTGTGCATCTATTCTTGTTCCAAGCAACGTCCTTACCCTTGCGACATCGTGCGATGATAGCAAGTTCATTAAGGAGTAATACATTTCTTTAGGATAGTTTTGGCTTTGCCCCATTAAAAAATGCTTATAGCTATAAGAATCTCTGTACCCTAAAATAAATCCTATGGTAGCCTCGCTGAATGGGTAATTCATTACCGAATCTAAACCTTTGCCGAGGGCGTATGTTCTGTTAGATCCATAGCTTTGTTTAGTTGTTGCATCTTCCCAAACTTCACCCAGCAAAACATTTTCCGAATCATTTTTCTTTAGCGTATTTCGCATTTCTTCTATGGTTTTATCCGGCAATTCGTCTGCTACATCCAAACGATATCCGCTTGCACCCCTGTTTAACCATGTGTTAATAACACTATCTTTATTTTTTATTATAAAATTTACCCACTCGGGTTTCTCTTCGTCAACTTCGGGTAACGTTTCAAACCCCCACCAACTCTTATACGTATGTGGGTAGTCGTCAAACTTAAACCAATCGTAATACTTAGAATCTTTGCTTTGCATTGCCCCAACAGAAGAGTAACTTCCGTATTTATTAAAATATACGCTGTCGTCACCCGTGTGTGAGAATACACCGTCTAACATTATCTTAATACCGCGTTTTTTAGCCTCTTTGGTAAGGCTTATAAAATCTTCGTTGGTGCCTAAAATTGGGTCTATGTTTAAATAGTCTCCCGTGTTATACCTATGATTAGAAGCCGCCTCGAAAACCGGGTTTAAATATAGCACGCCTATTCCCATTTCTTCAAAATAGTCGAGCGAATTTTTAATCCCTTCCAAATCACCGCCGAAAAAATCGCAGGGTTGATAAAACTGCGCCCCATCGACCGGCCTATATCTTGGCATTTCGTCCCATGTTTCGTGCAAATCAAAGTGCCTGTTCTTCTCTTTGTGGTATTCCATTCCCTGTA
>CAYJNC010000038.1:0-7299 GCA_964371185.1 uncultured Christensenellaceae bacterium | reverse complement strand
CCTGTAGCATCTTTTCTTTATTGCCACAGCTAAACCTGTCGGGGAAAATTTGATACATATTAGTTCCCTTAAACCAATTTGGTGTTTTAAACTTGCGGTCATACACCGTCAGCTGATATGACGGCGGAACACTCCAATATATTTTGCCTACACCACACTGCACTCCTGCAGGCGGGCCATAATATATTTTGTTGTTGTCGTCTAAGCGGATTGTGAAAAAATACCATAGCACGCAGGGTTCTGCCGGTGTATCATATTCTGCATACAACACGCCGTCATCTCCTCGGTGCATTTCAATATCCATACGAAACTTGCCTTTAATTACCGTTAAATAAACACGTTTGTAGTAGAAATCTCTTATTTTTAAACGTATGGTAACAACCCCGCCGGTTAAAACCGCACCCATCGGACTTCTAAAATAATCTTTTGTGCTGTCGTGTAGCACAGACGCCGAAAAATCTATTGTTTTCATGGCTACCTCACCTATTTATATCCTTTAAATGCCAAACTTTGTCATTATACTCTTTTATGGTTCTGTCCGCACAGAACACACCCGAACAAGCCGTATTGTTAGCTGCAATTCGCTTCCATTCATCTTTTTGTTCGTATGTGCTTGTAGCACGCAAATAGGCATTGTCGTAAGAGTCAAAATCATATAGCAGATAGTATTTGTCTGCCTTCTCACAATCTCCGTATATTAAGGAGTTGTATATGCCTCTGTATAAGTTTTCATCCGCCGTCCTAAGCGTTCCGTCTATCAACCCATTAAGAGCCTCCCTCAACTTTTCGTTTTGCTCAAAATAGTCTGTCGGACGGTAGGTTCCCACTTTTTCTAACTTGCTGATTTCATCAACGGTTGCACCGAAAATAAAGATGTTTTCTTCTCCTACCGCATTGAATATTTCTACGTTAGCACCGTCCATTGTTCCGAGCGTAACAGCACCGTTCATCATAAATTTCATATTACCGGTGCCGGACGCTTCTAAACCGGCCGTCGAAATTTGCTCGCTTATGTCTGCCGCCGGAATCAATATTTCTGCCGCCGAAACGCTGTAATTTTCTATGAATACTACTTTTAATATGTCTTTGGTTTGCGGATCGTTGTTGACTATTTCCGCAATAGACAAAATTAACCGAATGATGTTTTTAGCCCTAACATAACCGGGCGATGCCTTAGCCGCAAACATAAATGTAGCCGGCGTAACATTTGCATTCGGGTTTTCCTTTATAGTTTTATACAGATGAATAATATGCAAGGCTTTTAACAATTGCCTCTTATACTCATGCAACCGTTTTGCGTGCACATCAAACATTGTATTCTCGTTGATAGAAATGTTTTGCGTTCGTTCTAAGTAGCTTTTCAGACGCAATTTATTTTGCAACTTGACCTGCATAAAATCGTCTAAGAACTTTTTATTGTCGACCAAGTCTTTAATTCTATCCATTTGGGTATAATCTTTTAAGAAACCGTCTCCGATGTAATCGGAAATAAGCTCCATAAGCGGTCTGTTTGCCTTTGCCAGCCATCGCCTATGGGTAATACCGTTTGTAATTCCCAAAAATTTATCGGGGAACAACACGTAAAAATCTCTGAATGTACGAGTTTTAAGTATATCGCCGTGCAACTGAGAAACACCGTTTACTTTTTCGCTTACGGCTATACACAAATTAGCCATTCTGATTTCATCGTATTGAATAATGGCCATCTTGCTTATTTTATTCCAGTCACCCGGGAATATTTTTTGTAGTTTTTCGTTAAATTTATCGTTGATTACGGTTATTATCTGATATATTCGAGGCAGCAAATCTTTGAACATGTCAACATTCCAGCATTCGAGTGCCTCTGCTAATATTGTATGGTTTGTGTAGTGGAATACCTTCGTTGCCATACCGTAGGCTTCTTCCCAAGACATTCCCTCTTCGTCTAATAATATCCGCATAAACTCGGGAATCGCAAGCGTCGGGTGGGTGTCGTTTATTTGCACGGTATAGTAGTCGGGCAATGTTTTTAAATCTCCGTATAACATTTTATGTTTACGAATAATGTGTTGCATTGTTGCAGACGTAAAAAAATAAAATTGTTTTAATCTCAACAATTTTCCTTGCTCATGATTATCTTCCGGATATAAAACCTTAGATATTATTTCCGCTAATTCTCTTTCTTGTACTGCCTTAGAATAGTCTCCTCTGTTGAAATAATCCATGTCGAGACCCGTCTTAGCCTTAGCACTCCAAAGCCTTAACGTTGCCGGCATATTGCTCTTGTAGCCCATTACGGGGCAATCATACGGTATTGCAATCACACTGTAATAATTCTTATGACGAACCTTATGGCCTTTATCTGTCCACTTCTCTTCGATAGAACCGCCATACCTAACCTCTACCTGTTCTTCCGGTCTCGGAATTTCCCAAACGCTTCCTCCCTCTAACCAGTTGTCATCTACTTCAATTTGCTCACCGTTTACGATCTTTTGCTTAAACAAGCCATATTCATACCTTATGCTGCAACCTGTAGTAGGCAAATCCAGGGTTGAAAGCGAATCTAAGAAACATGCGGCAAGCCTTCCTAAACCACCGTTTCCAAGCCCCGCATCTCTCTCTTGTTCTTCTATGCTGTCGAGTGATACTCCTAATTCCTCTAAGACATCTTTATATTCTTTTAAAAGGTTTACATTAACCATGTTGTTAACAAGTGCCCTGCCCATTAAGAACTCTGCAGAAAGGTAATACAACCTCTTTGTTTTCTTCTCAATAACTTCCTTGTTAGCGTCTGTCCACTTGTCTACTATTGTGTCTCTTATGGTAAGAGCACACGATTTATATATTTGCACTTTGGTAGCTTCTTCGAGTGTAACTCCAAAATGTCTTCTTAACTTTCCTAATATTTCGTCTTTAATCTTTTGCTTCATAGCATCATCATTTATCATTTTATAAATTCCTCCAATGTACCAACATGGCAATATTATGCCACAACTTAAATCTTTTGGCAATGTTTAAGCATAATCAAGCCTAAACATCACCAAATAAATTTATTAGCTACATTTACTATAAACGCTAATTGATTAAAGCAATCACTTTTTTATGAAATTTTATATTTATTTTACATTTCAAACCATCATTTGCTCATATAAATTCTTGTATTCACTTGCAGACTTAGCAAAGCTATTGTCTGTTTTCATAGCATTTTTCATCAGATTAACAAACGCAGGCTTGTCTTTATACACATCTGCGCTGAACTTCATGACGTGCAACATGTCGTGTGCATTGTAGTTTGAAAAAGAGAACCCGTTTCCTTCTTTTTTGTAAATATTGTATGGTGTTACGGTGTCTTTTAATCCGCCCGTTTCACGAACGATGGGCAATGTGCCGTACGCTTGCGCTATCATCTGCGAGATTCCGCAAGGTTCAAACGCAGAAGGCATCAGAAGAAAATCGCTTCCCGCATATACCCTGTGCGCTAAGGCATCGTTGTACCCTATATAAACGCCGCACTTGTCGGGGTAGCTTCTTACCAACCAGTTGAAATATTGCTCGTATTCGTGGTCTCCGCTGCCCAACATTACAAAAGCCATATTCTGATACAATGCCTCTTCTATCACCGCACGCACAAGGTTTAAACCTTTTTGCTCTGTCATCCTTGTTACCATAGAATAAACAGGTGTTGTTTCGCTGATATTTAAGCCCATCTCTTTCATCAGAGCCTTTTTATTCTCATATTTATTGTATATTGAAGTTAACCCATAGTTACTTTTTATGTTCTTGTCTTTTTTAGGGTTAAATTCATCGGTATTTATGCCGTTTACAATTCCTACGGTGTCATGCTTTCTTGCGTTCAATATGCCTTCCATGCCTCTACCGTAATATGAATGCAATATCTCTTTTGCGTATGTCGGGCTTACGGTCGTGATCTTATCGGCGAAAACCAATGCCGCCTTCATCATATTGGCACAGTCGTATGCCTCTATAAATTCGGGCGTAAAATACTTAGAATCTATGCTCAGCATGTCTTGTATTAGTGAAAAACTCATCTGACCTTGGTATTGCAAATTATGTATGGTAAACACCGTCTTAATATTGCCTTGCTCTCTTCCTTGATACTGCGTTTTTAAAAGCATGGGTATCATTGCCGTATGCCAATCGTTTGCATGAATAATGTCCGGCTTGAAGTCTATGTAGGCAAGTGCTTCAATAACACTTTTGCAGAAAAACATATATTGCTCGCTTTCTGCATTTCCGCCTAAATAAACCGGCCCTCCAAAATATTCTTCATTGTCTATGAAGTAATAGTTTATGCCTTCTTTTGTAAGCATTTCTATCCCAAGATATTCGTTTCGCCAACCAAGTTGCACACTCATCGTTGCAATTGTTTTTAGCTCGCATTGATATTTATTTTTAATTGCCGAATGTTTTGGAAGTATAACCGCAACGTCCATTCCTTGTGCCTTTAGTGCCTGTGGCAGTGTACCCACAACATCGGCTAACCCACCGGTTTTAACAAACGGCGCACTCTCTGCCGCCGCAATAAGCACTTTAGGACTATTAATCATACAATCGCCCCCTTACGAATAATTACCGGGAATCCTTCGTCTCCTATTAACCGCCTGCCCTGACGAATGTTTACCGATTTGTCTAAGATTGCGTATTCTAATTGAGCATTATTATAGATTTCGCTGTTTTGCATAACAATACAGTTCTTGATGTTAACACCTTTACCTACATAAACACCCCTAAAGAGCACGCTGTTTTCAACATTGCCTTCTATGACACAGCCGTTTGCAACCAAAGAATTTTTAACTTTGCCGTCTTGTGCATACTTCGCCGGCACTTCGTCTTTAATTTTTGTATATATCGGGTTCTCGCCGTAGAACAAGTCGTTTTGAATATCCATGTTTAAGAAATCCATGTTCATCTTGTAATACGATGCAACGCAATGCAACCTTCCGACATATCCTTTATGCTTATAACCCATTATTTTAATTCTGTTTAAATTGCTTATTAACAAATCGCTGACAAAGTTGTATTTTCCTCTTGAAACACAGTCTTCGACTAAATATTCAAGCAATTCTTTTCTGATAATATATGCGTCCATGCCTATGTTTTTAGAATCTGCCAAGGGTGAATTTATTTCAATATCCGTAACCCTACCCGACTCGTTCATGTTAAGACGAACGTCGTTGAATCTTTCTCCTCTGAAAGAATCTGCACCTTCTTCGTTGTATAACATAGTAATGTCTGCACCCGACTCTATGTGTTGCTTTATCATGTCGTCGTATACCATGTTGTAGATGGTGTATGAACCTGCAAGCACGCAGTATTGCTGGTTTGTTCTGCGAACATAACCCATTACACCTTTTATGGCATCAACAGTTCCTCTGTATGAACCTGTGTTGTCGCTTGAAGAAAACGGCGGTAATATGAACAGACCGTCGTTCTTACGTGAAAGATCCCACTCTTTTCCCGAACCTAAGTGATCCATTAAAGAGTGATAGCTTCTTTGCGCAATGACGCCAATGTTTCTTATTCCGGTGTTTACCATGTTAGACAAAACAAAGTCTATAGCCCGGTATCTACCGCCAACAGGCAACGCGCCAACCGCCCTCAAATACACCAATTCACGTAAATTAATATTCTGCTCGCCGGCATATATCAGTCCAAATGCGTCTCTAATCATTTATTGTTCCCCCTTTTTTGACTCTACCGTTTCTTTGGCCGAAACGCTTTGTCCTGCCGCTACCTCAGCACCGTCTTTTATTATTGAACGGAACCCAAGCACGGCGATTTCACCTTTTGCACCTACTTTGCAGTTTGCTCCAACTTCAACTTCTTCGTCTACTATACTCATGGTGACACTGCTGTTTGCCTCTATTCTTGTTTTTTGCATTACAACACTGTCTTTTACCACAGCTCCCGGTCCTACATATACCTCTGAGGATAAAACACTGTTTTCTACCGTTCCGTATATATGGCAACCCTCTGAAATCAAACTGTTTTTAACAGTTGCACCCGCATCTACAAAATGTGGTGGCTGATTAGGATTTCGAGAGAATATACGCCATGTTTCGTCATACAAATCAAGCTCGGGATATTCGTGCAACAATTCCATGTTTGCTTCCCATAAAGAATACACGGTACCAACGTCTTTCCAATATCCTTCAAAGGGATATGCAAACAATTTTTCGTTATTTTCAAGCATCTTCGGTATGATGTTCTTACCGAAATCGTTAGAAGAATCTTTGTCTTTTGCATCTTCCATCAAATAATTTTTCAACTTTTGCCACGAGAACACATATGTACCCATAGACGCCATATTATTTTTTGGAACCTTAGGCTTTTCTTCAAACTCTTCGATACGCAAATCAGCATTAGTATTCATGATACCAAACCGAGACGCCTCTTCCATAGACACTTTAATTACGGCAATTGTTGCGTCCGCACCGTTTTTCTCGTGCTCTGTTATCATATCGCTGTAATCCATTTTATATACATGGTCTCCCGACAACACAACTAAATAATCGGGGTTGTAACGCTCTATAAAATAAATATTCTGATATATTGCATTTGCCGTTCCTGTGTACCATTCTCCTCTTTCACCCTTAACATACGGCGGCAAAACAAAAGCTCCGCCCGTCATGCCGTCAAGATCCCAAGGTGCACCCGTTCCGATATACGCATTAAGCTCAAGCGGTTCGTATTGTGTTAGTACGCCCACCGTATCTATACCCGAATGACTGCAATTTGACAACGGAAAATCTATGATTCTGTACTTTCCACCGTATGGCACTGCCGGTTTTGCCCTGTACTTAGTTAGCGCACCCAGCCGACTACCCTGCCCGCCGGCAAGTAGCATAGCAACAACTCTTTTTTTCTTCATCATGGCGTTGACCCCTCTTCTTCTATTGTATACTCGTAATAAACTGTAGCAAGCGGCGGTGTTGTGATTTTCGCCACATACGGGAAACCGTTCTTCTCCGCCTTTACTGCTTCAATATTCTTTTGCGGTGTAACACCGCTTCCATAATACACAGTGTCATCACTGTTTAAAATCATCTTTAATTTACCTTTAAACGGCAGTGCCATCTCATAGTTTTCCCTCACCACGGGAGTGAAATTGCAAACGGCTATGACGTGCCTTTTCTCAAACGAACGCATGAACGCAAACGTGCTGTTTTCGCTGTCGTCGACATTAAGCCACATAAACCCTTCCCAACTTTCGTCTGCCTTGAAAAGCGCAGAATGCCTTTTGTACACGCTGTTTAGTTTCTTAACATATTTTTGCATACCCAAATGGGAATCATAGTC
>CAYJNC010000037.1:0-11579 GCA_964371185.1 uncultured Christensenellaceae bacterium | reverse complement strand
CGTACGAAGCCGCAACTTCCGACCTAAACGACATAAACATGATAGACCCGTTTTACTTGGAAGCCTATGGCAAATCGGCGGTTAACTATAACCGTGACATAGACGCATTCCCGATTGTCAAGGCCATGCTTAATAAAATAACCAAAGACGGTTCATATGAAAGCCCGACAGACATGGGTGTCAATATGGCAGGCTACGCAATAGTAGACGACGAGGCTTGTCAGGAGGCGGCGAAGCAAGAAGTTATTCGCAGATATTATGCCGCAAAGTGTGATTTTAAAAAAGGTAGTGTGTCTGCAGAAGTTTTGCAGAAAAACATATTGCTTATGAAGCAGTTAGATTTAAAACAAGAAGACAGACTGCCCGTAGAACCGGCACTTAAAAAAGCGGAAAAAGAAAATCTTTGGGCTTGCGCAATTTGTTTGGACGACGGCACGTTTGTTACGGGAAAACAAACAAACATAATGAATGCTTGTTCGAGTATGATACTTAACGCTATAAAATATTTAGGAAATATTGCAGACGAAATTCCGTTGATATCGCCGTTTGCCTTAGAGCCTATTTTGAAATTGAAAAAAGACGTATTAAAAGAAAGCAACCCGGTGTTAAACATAGAAGACGTGCTTATTGCACTTTCTATCAGTGCGGCAATGAACCCGACTGCGGCGGTTGCGATGGAAAAACTCGGCAATCTAAGCGGCTGTGAAATGCACTCTTCGTGTATGATACAGCAAATAGACGAAAGTGTGCTTAAAAAGTTGGGCATAAACCTGACTTGTGAGGCAGAATATCCATCAGAAAATTTGTATTACGTTTAATAATCGTTTGACCGGTATTTTTTTAAGAGGTATTCGTTTACATAACGAATTTCCTCTGTTATATCGGTAGAATTGCCATCCATTTTGCTCATGACATACTCAAGCAGTATTTTCATTTCAAGAGCAGCCTGTTGAGAGTAATTGTTATTATCCTGAAAGAAAGATAGATTATTGGGCGTGTTAATATTATTGCCAACCAGCCTGTTATTATCGCCCCAACCCATTAAGTACGACGGAGTAACATTATATAATTCGGCAAGTCGGATAATTATATCATATTTTATATTTTTAATTTCGCCACTTTCGTAGCGTTGAACGGTTGCGCTTGAAACACCTAAGTGCTTTGCAACCCGAGACAACGTCAGACCCTTTTTCAGGCGGGCATCCTTAATTTTTTTGTTTAATGTTATCGCATCATTTTCCATAGATACATGATATCATTATTTTACGTGAAATGCAATTTTAGTATAATACCATTAAATATTGACTAAAACATAAGGATATGATATATTACGTAATACGTAATATATTTTGTGTTTTGTTACGTCAAACGCAAAATCGACATCGGAAAATATGGAGACTTAAAATTCGGGAGAATTATTTAATGGAACTCAGCAAACTAACAAAACTAACAATCGATGAAACGTTAAACCAAAGAGACAATAGTGGAGACGAAAAATTTTTGAAGGCATCAATAAACAAGCAAATAGCAAAAGTAATAGTATGCAGTAGAAGAGAAGAAGAGTTAAGGGCTAAATGTTTGTTGTTGATGGCCGAGTATGATAAGGAGTTGAAAAAAATTTGATGTTTAGATTATTATACAAAAAACATATTACAAATTATTTTTTTTTCGGCTAAATGTTTAACATAAACATTAATAGTTTATTAAGAATATAAGAAAAATGTTGACAATGGATATATTTAGGGTCATAATATATATTATAAATTTTGTCAATTCTGACAGCAATTATTTCAAAGTGTAACACACATGGGAAGTAAGAGGATTAAGATTATAGGTTTAACCAATTTTTTGTGTTGTAAGTAAAGTATATTCAGTTTGAAAAATTATAAATTCATTTTAAAAAAGGAGTCGTGATTATTGTGGACATGAGTTTACTCAGATCCAAAAGTTTGGCCGATTTGAGGGAAATTGCAAAATTGGCAGGTGTAAAGGCACCTACAAAATACAAAAAGGCAGATTTACTTGGAAAATTAGAAGAGTTATGGCAGGATCAAGAAGAAGACCCTGCAAATAGTGTTTCGGGAAATGAAACAGGTGTAGATTCATTATTTGGAATGGAATCATTATTCAATAATGTATTAGTAGAGAGTCCGGTGGTGACCCCCGAGAAAAAAACTGAGGTTAAGTCGGAAGAGTTAGTGCAAGAAATGCCGCCCGAAAAAGAAAAACCCGCACCCAAAAAGCGTGGGCCGAAGAAAAAGGTTAAGCAAGAGGATGTGGTAGCAGAAGAAGCCGCGCCGAGCACGACTATTGAAATTAAAGAAATTCCGGTCGAAGAAGAAGTAACGGTAGACAATAACGAACCACTTATTGAATTAGATGATTTTTCTGATACCGAAACAGGAGCGGATGACGAAAAAGAAGAGTCTCGCAGGAAAAGAATAATAGAATATGTGCCAAATAACGATGCGGTGAACGAAATTCTAAATACGGGTGAGTGCAAGCACGCAAACGGTATTTTAGAGGTACACAGCGAAGGCTATGGCTTCTTGAGAAGTGAAAACTATTTACCGAGTGCAAAAGACGTGTATGTATCACAGGCACAAATAAGAAAGTTTAATCTTAAAACCGGCGATAAAATCATAGGCAAAACACGGCCGTCAAAAGAAGGAGAACGTTTGCTTGCACTGTTGTTTATAGAAAGTGTGAACGACGAACCGGTTGAAAATTGCATAAATCGCCGACCGTTTGAAGAGCTTACGCCTATTTACCCGAATGAACGTTTCACCTTAGAAAACATTCGGGCATCAAGAGACCTTGCCATCAGAATAATAGACCTTATATCTCCGATAGGTAAAGGACAAAGGGGTTTGATTGTAGCGCCGCCTAAGGCAGGTAAAACCATACTACTCAAAAAAATCGCAAACAGCATAACAACCAATTATCCCGATGTTGATTTGTTAGTATTGCTTATAGACGAACGTCCGGAAGAAGTTACAGACATGCAACGGTCTATAGCCGGCGAGGTTGTGTATTCGACTTTCGACGAACGTCCGGAAAACCATGCGAGAGTTTCAGACATGGTGATAGAGCGTGCAAAACGTTTGGTAGAGCACGGACACAACGTTGTAATTTTATTAGACAGCTTGACACGTTTAGGGCGTGCCTACAACCTTATTGTTCCGCCTTCGGGCAGGACGCTTTCGGGTGGTCTTGATCCGGCATCGTTATACAAACCAAAAAGGTTTTTCGGTGCGGCAAGAAACATCGAAGGTGGCGGTTCGCTAACTATCATTGCGACTGCTTTGGTTGAAACGGGTTCTCGTATGGACGAAATTATATACGAAGAATTCAAGGGTACAGGTAACATGGAAATCCACTTAGACCGCAGGTTATCGGAAAAACGTATATTCCCGGCAATAGACCTTGCAAAATCCGGAACCAGAAGGGAAGACTTGCTTCTTTCTACCAAGGAATTAGAAGGCACGTGGGCGCTTCGTAAGGCGCTTTCCTCGGGTAACAACACCGAAGTTACAGAGCAACTTATAAGCATGATAGTAAGGACGCAAACCAACGAAGAATTCTTGATGCGGCTTAATGAATGGTTTAGAATTTGGGAAAAAGAAGGCTATTCGGGAAACAGCAACAGCCGTTATTAAAACAAAACAATAATATGACCGATAAAAATAATCCCTCGGCCGAGGGATTATTTTCGATTTATTATATAAATGTGATATCGCCTATTGGGATGCCCAATTCCCGAAGTAGGGGTTGTCTATAGCATAAATACCTATAATGTTTTTTTAGCCTCTTGCTTTATTTATAAAAGCAATTATTTCTTCTTTTTTAAGAACCTTGCCAAAGCTGACAACCTTGCCGTCGATAACAAGTGCCGGTGTAGTCATAACACCGTAGGCGGCTATCTGTGCAAAATCTGAAACATGATCAATGCTTTCGTCTAAGCCAAGCTCGGCAAGTGCCTCTTTTGTTGCGGCTTCAAGTTGATCGCACTTTTTGCAGCAATTTCCCAATACTTTAATAGACTTCTCTTGGGTGGGTGCTTCTGCCGGTTCGCTAACACCGCCGGGAGGGCAATTGCCTCCGCAATCGCAAGTGGGTTGTTCTGCGGGTTCTTGAGGTGTGCAACCACATTCGCACGCTTCTTCTGTTTTTTTCTTTTTAAAAAATGCCATAATATTTTTCCTTTCAAATTAGATAGAACTATGTTTTTTATATAAATAGGAACTGCAAGGCGTTAAAGCTGTACCCTATTATTATAATACCAACCGCAACAATTACAATAAAAAGTGCTAAAAGTTTTGGCTTAACCGCTTTTCTGAGCATTATCAGCGAGGGAAGTGAAAGCGCCGTAACCGCCATCATGAACGAAAGAATAGTGCCTACGCCCACACCTTTTGTAAATAAGGCTTCTGCTATCGGAATTGTACCGAAAATGTCTGCATAAATAGGTATGCCAATGCCCGTTGCGATAAGAACAGAGAAGGGGTTGTCTTGCCCTAAAACGGCCTCTATTGCCTCTTGAGGTATCCAGTTGTGTATGGCGGCGCCAATACCAACACCTATGAGAACATATAAGAAAACTTTTTTAACAACAGAAACAACTTGCTCCCAGGCAAATTTTGCCCTGTCCTTTTTGGTTAAAGTTTCGCCTTCAACTTCGATATGGCTTGCATTCATAATGTATGACTCAACATATCTCTCGTAGCCACTTTTCTGAATTATTAAACCACCCACGACCGCCAGTACCAAACCAACAATAACATACGTTATGGCGACGGGTGCTCCGAATATACTCATCAGCAGTATGAAGGCACCTAAGTCTACCAGCGGAGAGGAGATCAGGAACGAAAAAGTTACGCCGATAGGCAACCCTGCGCCCGTAAAGCCGATGAACAGAGGGATTGAAGAGCAAGAGCAAAAGGGTGTCACCGTACCTAAAAGTGCGCCAATGATATTACCGCTTATTCCCCTGAAACGACCGATGATTTTCTTTGTTCTTTCCGGAGGGAAATAACTTTGAATATACGAGATTATAAATATCAATACCGATAGAAGTATGAATATTTTTATTGTATCGTAGATAAAAAATTGTACGCTTGCCCCTATTTTATCTGTGATGTCCATGCCGAGAAACGTAAGAAATTCTCCTATTAATGTGTTTAGCCACTGCATCCCGAGTATCTGATTTTGGAAAAACAGCCAGCCCGATTCTAAGCCTTGCATAGTAGTCGTCCTTTCTTTTGTCATATCGAATTTTTTTGATATGACACTTAAAAATAAATTCATCCGTCAAGATGAAGTCTCGTTTCAAATTGAAGTGATGGTAGTAGTATAAAACATCATATCAATTTTTTTTGATATGACAAGTATATAATATTAATTTAGTAAAGTCAACCGTTAATTTTATAAAAATTCGGATAAATAATTGGGTGGTAGGAACAAGTATTTTATGAACAAACTATTAACATTACGATAAAGTTACGAAATTATTACGATATTGTGTATAATGGTATTAACACATCTCGTAAAGGAGAGGCAAAATGCGAATATCCCCCAAATTTATTTTGATAATTACAATTGCAATAGCGGTGGTGGCGACAGGTCTTTTAATTTATAACAACATGAATGAACAAGAAGAAGAAGTAGAGGTTATTGAAGAGCCGGAATATGATTTTTCATTGGAAAACAATGTCATAATAATAGATGCCGGGCACGGCGGTTTTGATGACGGAACCACAGGTGTATCGACCGGACGTGCGGAAAAAGAAGTAAATTTGGAAATTGCGTATAAGCTTAAAGAAGAACTTGAAACCGAAGGCTTTGAGATAGTCATGACTCGGGAAACAGACGATGCAATTGCGGAAACAAAAGAAGAAGACATGGCAAAAAGAGAGCAAATTATTCTTGATACGGTGCCATATTTGTTTATAAGCATTCACCAAAATTTCTATGAAGGCGGTGAAAGTGCATACGGCCCACAGGTTTTTTATGCCTATCAGGGAACGGAAAGCAAAAAAATGGCAACAAGTATTCAAGAAGAGTTAAACACGCAACTTCAAATAGCGGACCCTCGGATGGCCTTAGACGAGCCATATCAGCTGTTAAAAGTGGGCGGAAATATGAGTGTGCTTATAGAATGCGGATTTTTCTCTAACCCCGAAGAGGAGCAAAAGTTGCAAACAGATGAATATCAGGATATGATAGTCGAGGCGACCGTTGATGGCATAGCCAACTATATCATGCAAAACGAAGTGCAGACACAAGAATAACAGATATTATAAATAGTATGAATAATTTAGGCCGTTTGCTTACAATTCACCGTTAAGCTCATGGGCCTTTTTTTTCGCCTCTATCAAAACTTCTTTTCCCTTTGGCGTGATAGAATAATATTTGCGTATCTTGCCGTTTACGGTTTTTTCCTCGCAAGTGAGAAGTTCTTCTTTTAATAGATTATGAAAAATAGGATATAAAGTTCCGGCGCTTATGGTGTAACCATGCCTCTCTAATTCTTCTTTCATCCAACTGCCGTAAATAGGCTCTTTGTTTGCGTGGTGCAATATGTGTATTTGAATAAAGGCCAAAAATAATTTTCTTAAAATAGGTACTTGCATTTTACTTTCCTTTCTGTTATGATGATATCGAAAACCGATATCGAATTTAGATAACACAGTAATTATACTGTATACTACAAATTACGTCAATAGGAGGGATATAAAATGAGAGAAATAATTTCGATAAAAAATCTGTCTTTTAAGAAAATAATAGCGTACCCGAATATAAGCATAAGTGAAAACAAGTTTACTTTTTTGACAGGGCAAAGCGGCTGTGGAAAGAGTACGTTGCTAAAATTGTTAAACCTGACGGCTTTGCCGAGCGAAGGAGAAATATTTTACAAAGATAAAAACATCAGAGAAGGTGATGTCATAGACTATAGGAAAGATGTTTTGCTTGTGGGTCAAGATGCGTTTTTGTTCGACGACGATGTGGCAAGCAATTTTAATTTGTTCTACGATGCAAGGGGAGAGGCACACATAGGCGAAGAAAAAATGAAAGAAATGCTCGAAATTTGTTGCTTTGGTTTGCCGCTTAATTCTTCTTGCACAAAGTTATCGGGAGGGGAAAGGCACAGGGTTTTTTCTGCAATATGTCTCTCGTTTATGCCGAAGGTGTTGTTATTAGACGAGCCGACGGCCGCATTAGACGAAAAAACGGCGATAGAGTTTTTATCGAGAATAAAGGAGTTTTGCAAAAAAATGGGCATAAGTGCGGTGGTGGTCTGTCATAATAAGGGATTGGTTAACAGATTTGCAGACGCAATTATAGAATTAAAGAACAAAAATAAGGAGAAATAAAAAGATGACAGACGTTATACAAATACAGCTTTGGCAATTTTCTTTGATATACATACTATTAATAATAGTCGGAATTGTTATGAAGGCTTGCAAAATTAACAAATTAAAATTGCTTACGGTGGCAAGCATACGGATGAGTGTGCAACTTGTTTTGGCCGGCTTGATATTAGGCTATATATTTCAAAACCCAAAACCGTTGTATACCATATTATATTTGACGTTGATGACAGGTTTTGCAATATATCAAATATTGTCTAAGAATAAAGAGGTTAACTTTAAGTTTAAGTGCATTGTTGCGGCTTGCGTTGCAATAACGGGTATATCGGTATTGGTGTTCTTTATTTACATTGTGGTGGGGGAAACAATTTTCAATCCGCAATATGTTATTCCGATAGCCGGTATGATAATGGGAAACACCATGACGGGTATAACGCTGGGCATTAAAACATTTAGGGAAAGTTTGACTTTGCAGCGAGCAAAAGTAAACACCCTGCTTGCGATTGGCGCAACGCCGAAAGTTATATTGTTGCCGCTTGTTAAACAGGCACTCGAAACGGCTATGCTACCCACGCTTTACTCTATGATAGGAATGGGCATAGTTTCTTTGCCGGGCATGATGACAGGGCAAATTCTTTCGGGTACGATGCCGATGACTTCAATTTTATATCAAATTGCCATAATGATTGCAATTTGCACGGTTGTTACAATGGCCTGTTTTAGTTCGCTATACATTGGCTACAAAACATTCTACGACAAAGATACCCTTACGTTTACATATGAGACGTATTGAAAAAAGCCTAAGGCTTTGCAGCAAAAACAAGAGTAATCGCTTAGTTAGAAGCGCCTCTTCTTTCGTATATTAAATCTACGATGCCGTTGAAGGTTTGAGTTTTTATCAACTTTAATTTATGTTCGGTATGTTCGTCGAAAAGTTTTATGCCGCCGCCGAGAACGGTGGGTATGACGCTTAAATGAAACACGTCTATTGCGTCTGCATCTAATAATTGTTGTGCAATGGTTGCACCACCGCATATCCAAATATCTTTGCCCTCTTCTTGTTTTAATCGTTTAACAAGCGAGGCCGGAGATTCGTTTGTGAATGTTATGCCGGGTTTTTCTGCAAGCACCTTAGATGTGATTACGTAGCTGTCTTTGTCCTGATACACCCAATATTGCGGAGAAAGTTCTGTCACTATTTGGTTGTAGGTGGAAAACCCTAAGATAACCGTATCGACGGTATTAACAAAATCGTCGTACGAAGTTTGTGCAAACGGGTCGGAACCGTCACCCTCGAGCCAAGCAATTCCGCCGTTCGGGTCGGCAACATAGCCGTCTAAACTCATCGCAATGTACAATACAACTTTTCTCATAATTTTCCTCCGGTTTTCTTTTTCTTTTTTACGGGAATTTTTAATATGGGTTCTAATATGTTCATAATATTTTGGCAAAGCTCGTAATTTTCTATGTCTAAAACATAGTGGTCTTTTGCGCCTGCATACGGTGGGCCGATTTCGGCGTCTTTCATGAAAGATTCTATTTCCTCACGCATTTTAACGTAAACAGTGTTGTTACAAACCAAAAAAATGGGTTTTAGGTTAACATATATCATGTATTCGCCAAACATTTTTTTGTATGTGACGGGCATTATTCTGCCGAGTTGTTCGCAAGCAAATTCTATGAAATCCGGGGTTGTTGACATTTTTTTAATACCTCTCATGTTTGAGTATAGGATAACAATATCATGTTTTATACTATTATGCAATGAAATTAATCGCAAATTTTCTGTGGAAAAATGCTAACTATGGACCTCAGCGTATTGACAACCGGCCGAGGGTATTATAGTATAATTTTGTTATCTATTATGAGAATTTTTATGAATGTAATTGTTCATAAGCTATTGAAAGGGATAAGAAAAATTATGGATTATGCAAAAGAGAGTTTAAAAAAGCACTATGAATGGAAGGGTAAAATTGAAGTAGTTTCAACCGTGCCCGTAAAAGACAAAACAGACATGTCTTTGGCCTACACTCCGGGTGTGGCGGAACCCTGCTTGGCAATAGAAAAAGATATAGAACAAAGCTACGAGCTTACTCGCAGATGGAATTTAGTGGCGGTAATTTCTGATGGTACGGCCGTTTTAGGTTTAGGAGACATCGGGCCGGAGGCAAGTATGCCGGTTATGGAAGGTAAATGTGTTTTATTCAAATCTTTCGGTGATGTAGACGCTTTTCCGTTGTGCGTCAAAACAAAAGATGTAGACGAAATAGTAGAGACTGTGTACCAAATTTCGGGAAGTTTTGGCGGCGTTAATTTAGAAGACATTGCCGCACCCCGTTGTTTTGAAATAGAAAAAAAATTAAAAGAACGTTGCGATATTCCCATTTTCCACGACGATCAGCACGGAACGGCAGTAGTTACGGCGGCGGCCATGATAAACGCACTGAAATTAACCAATAAAAAAATCGAAGACCTAACTTGTGCGGTGGCGGGCGCAGGCGCAGCCGGCGTTGCTTGCACAAAATTGCTCATGAGCATGGGGCTTAAAAATGTAATACTTTGCGACCGTCAAGGCGCAATTTTTGAAGGTAGAGAAGGGCTTAACGAGTCTAAGGAAGAATTGGCGCAGATTTCTAATCGGGCTATGGTTAAGGGCAGTCTTGCCGATGCAATGAAGGGGACTGATGTTTTCATCGGTGTTTCCGGCCCGGGTGTTGTTACACAAGACATGGTCAGAAGCATGAACGATAGCCCAATAATTTTTGCGATGAGCAACCCGACACCGGAAATTATGCCGGAACTTGCAAAAGAGGCGGGTGCCGCAATTATTGGCACGGGCAGAAGTGATTTCCCCAACCAAATAAACAACGTTTTGGCTTTCCCCGGAATTTTCAGAGGTGCGCTTGACGCACGTGCAAGCGACATAAACGACGAAATGAAAATTGCGGCGGCGTATGCGATTGCAGACTTAGTAGACGAAAGCGAGCTTTCCGCCGACTACATTTTGCCGAAGGCGTTTGATTTACGGGTAGGCCCTGCTGTTGCAAAGGCTGTTGAAGAGGCGGCTCGAAAATCGGGAGTTGCAAGAAAATAAATATTGATTAGGCGAATATATAATAGGCAGTGGGAAAATTTTCTCTCTGCCTTTTTTGTGCAGATAAAACTACAAAAAAACACCTCGAATTTTTTGTTTGTAAACGAGGTGTTTTGCGATGTTAAGATGTTATAGGTTTTTCATGAAAGAAGCGTATGCCGAAAATGCAATTCCCGGTTCTTCCAAAGAAAGATCCCAACGTTTTAACCACTCGAGTGAAAAATAGCCGTCGTAGCCGGTTTCGATAAGTTTCAAAACGCAATCTTTTATGGGGATGTCTCCCATGCCTATCATCGTGTAGCGAGAACCGTTTGCGTCTGCTACTGAATCTTTGATGTGCACGTGACGAACAAGTTTACCTATTTTGCTTATTGTATATTCGGGTGTTTCGTTGAAGAACCTGAAGGGGTGGTGAATGTCCCACAGCACACCCACGTTTGACTCTCCCGTTTTTTCAATAAGCTCTGCCATACGGTTAGAATTTGCATAATAACCGTTTGTTTCGACTAATACGGTAACTTTTTTGTCTTTTGCATACTTTGCTATTTCGCGAAGTTGCGTGGCAACATAGTCTGTGTCTAAATCACCGCTTTGCGAAGGGCCGTAGTCTGCCAACACACGCAAGTTAGTTATGCCCATGTCAGAAGCGGTATCGACATAAGCCTTTGCTTGATACATGGTGTCTTCTTGTGTGTTTTTATCGTGTATGTAGCAAGCCGAAGTCAGGCAGGCCACTTCAAGATTTTTTTTCGCCAATAATTCTTTAGTTTTTTCGGCATTTTGCGGAGAAAACTGCGGAATGCGAGTGCCGTCTAATACATTTTTGACGCCCCTGATTTCTATGCCGTTGTAGCCTAAATCACAAGCGGTAGCAATTATATCCGAAAAATCCCATTCGGGACAACCGAGTGTAGAAAATGATAGTTTCATTGTGAATACTCCTTATTTTTTAGTTGGAAATATTTTGTGGGCGTGTTGAAAAAAGTCATAATTTCGAAATTTCACCACCTTGGCTTGCATTACTGCGCTAAAAAGCCTCGTCTTAACGATGCTAAAGCTGCATTTTTTGCCTTGAACTGCAAGCTAAATCGGCAAAATTTCATTAATCGGACTTT
>CAYJNC010000036.1:11432-11703 GCA_964371185.1 uncultured Christensenellaceae bacterium | reverse complement strand
GTCAAAATCAGATTGGCAAGTGTTTTAATGTTAAAATATTTGTATAACGTATAATAATGACGTGTTGAAAAAAGTTATAATTTCGTAAATCTGACTTTATCAACACGCCCATTAAATAAAATATTCTTGAGGTGAAGAAACGTGAATAATTATAATTTTCTTACAGAATCGATTAACGAATACAAAATAGTAGACACACACGAACATTTGATAAACGACAAATTAAGAATTTCTCGGTATCCCGATTATATCAGTATGCTTTTAACACATT
>CAYJNC010000036.1:0-11422 GCA_964371185.1 uncultured Christensenellaceae bacterium | reverse complement strand
AATTTTTGCAAAGTGAAGTAGATGTTGAGCAAAAGTTACCTATATTTTTGCATGGATTGGCAGACGTTGAACATTGCTTGTATTTTAAATGTGTGGAAAAGGCTTTTTGTGAAATATATGAAATTTCATTGAGAGATGAAAAAAAAGCACTTGAATTACACGATTTGTTTAATAGGGTGAATGTGCCCGGCATAACAAAAAACATACTTGAAAAAAGTGGTATAGAATGTTGCATAAACGATGTGTACTTAAAAGAGTGTCAGGGTAGCGACTATGAAATGGGTAACGAATTGCTTTTGCCGTCGATTAGGGTTGATAAATTTATTATGATAGACGAGAGCATAGAAGAGATTGAAAAAGAGTTTAATATTAAATTGAACAGCCTTGATGATGTTTTAAAAATTGCCGAATTTTATGTTGCGGATCGTATAAAAAAGAAAGCTGTCGCACTGAAAATTGGGGTAGCTTATGTTAGAAGTTTGCAGACTCGCAGTGTTACATATGAAGAAGCTTATGAGCAGTGGGATAGGCTTGAAGAAAAAAGCGATGAAGACTTTACGGCACTGCAAGATTTTATGTTTCATTATATGATAGGGTTGGCACAGAAGCATAATATTCCCATACAAATACATACCGGAATACAAGAGGGTAATGGAAATAATTTGCAAAATTCCAATCCTTTAAATTTAAATTCGATCTTTTCTTCTTATGAAGATGTAGTGTTCGATATGCTACATGCAGGTTTCCCGTTTGGTTTGGAAGCGGGAGTTATGGCAAAAATGTTTCCTAATGTATATGTAAATTTGGCATGGGGACATATTCTTAATTCTAATTACTTTACCGGTTTGATTGAGCAATATATAGAAATGTTGCCCAAAAATAAGATGTCGGGGTTTGGGGGTGATTATTTCTTTGCGGAAGGTGTGTATGGACATGTGGCGTTGGCTAAACATAACATTGCTACGGCCTTGGCAAATAAGGTAGACGAAGGTTATATGAGTAAAGAGCAGGCGGTACAATATGCAAGGTGTTTATTGGTAGAAAATCCTAAAAAAATATATTCTCTTGGATAGTATTCAGAGTTTATCGCTTGAAGAATATGTCGGCGAAGTGTGTAAAATGTCTGAAATTATTCGGATAGAACCGCAGGTACAAGATGTAAGTGGGTTTATGAAAAATATAAGCTTGAGTTAAAAGTCGAGCAAGTAGCATCGATAATTACATAAAAAACTCAGATTGGTAGCTAATTTGGAAAACATTTAATTAACTTAAATAAGGAAGTAGTTTTAAGTATATACATTATTGGTTGGGAGGAGTGTAAATTTTTTTATATTAAATTCGATAAGAAAATTTCAAGCGGGGGCGTAGTTATGACAGCATATTTTAGCTACATGAAATTAAGCAGATCAATATAACTGTTATGCCTCGATATGTGAAGAAAAATATAAATTAAATAATGTAGAAAACAAAAATACTAGAAGGAGATATGTTAATTCTCTAACGGGTATTTTTTATGTTTTAGAAAAACAATAAGTATTTGAGCACCGCCGACCGTCCTTTTGAATTGAGTTTAAAAAACAACAATTTGAAAGGATGGTTATAGTCATGAAAAAAATAAATTTGAGGAAAGAGTATAGAGACTTTAGCAGTGATAAAAATGTTGATGTTGAAGTTAGCGTGTTTGAATCAATAGAGAATAGCAAAAATGAAGTGCGGGCACAGGATAGTAAAATAATCTATCACAAATCGTATTATTCACTTGATTTAGATGACGGCATAGAGTTAAGAGCATTGTTTCATTGTGAGTCGCCGGAAGATGTATATGAAAGAAAACAAAGGAATATAGCACTTCATAAAGCCGTATTAAAGCTGTCTAAGAAACAAGCAAGACGAATCTATGCACGGTATTTTCTTGAATTGAAAGTTAAAGATATAGTCAAGTCGGAGGGGGTATAACCTGCGTCTGTAAGTGAATCAATATAAATGTACAGGTCTTTTTATTACTGTACCTTTAATATGATATATACGACTACGCCGTTTGGATTTAAGTTTCCAATATTTATTATGTCACTATTATCATAAATATAACTTAATCTGTCTTTAATATTTTTTAGCCCGATATGTTGCCCGCGCTCGGCAGAAGAAGAATGTGAACTGCTTGAATAAAATGCCTCAAGTGCTTCGACTGAGATTCCTTTGCCGTTGTCTTTAATTGTAATTGAAATACAATTATTACTTAATTTAATTTCAATTGTTATTTTGCCGGAAATATTTCCTGTATGGGCATCGTATAATCCGTGAAAGAGAGAGTTTTCAATAATAGGTTGGAGAATGTTTTTGGGGATAGAAATATGCAGTATACTATCATCATAAATCCAATTAAATACAACTTGCATCTGAGTGCGATATTGTATGATTTTAATATATTCTTTTGTAATATATATTTCATGTTCAATACTATCGAATATTTCGGTTGGGCTAATACGTAGCCTATCTTGTAATAATTTTATGAGTGCGGTATTTAGATTAATAATATCATTATTCTTTTTTTGGCGTGCAAGTGTAGTTATTATATTCATCGTATTAAATATAAAATGCGGGTCTATCTGACTTGCAATAAGAGAAAATTTTATTTTGTTTTTTTCTTGTTCTTTTTGTACAAGCGATTTTGTGTTGCTATCAATTTTATCTAACATATTATTATATAGTTTGCTTAACTCGCCGATTTCATCATTGCTCATGAAATCAGCTCGAACTTGAAGATTACCGTTTGTATATGAGATTATAGACGAGTAAAGAGAGATGAGGGGTTTTAATTGTCTTGCGATAATAGGGTTTATTGTTAATATTGTAGTAATAAATATAACTACAAATATTATTATAGTTATAATAATATAATATAAGAAATTAGAGTGTAAAGTTTCTGTGGTTGTATAACCTATTACCGAGCAAAAATTATTTCGTCCGTGTTTATATGAAAAAAAATCAGAACTGTTTTCGGAAAGTGACTGCACGTAGTTTGCTAAGTCATCAGAATTTTGTATCGGAGTGAAATCGGTTTCTTCTATTGTTTGGAAAATAAGGTTGCCATACATATCGTATATTACAAACTTATCGAAGTATTCTGAAATGATAGGGGAAAAGTATGTAAGTGACGTTGTTATATCTGAAAATATGGTTACAATATAATTCTGTCCGTTTATCGATGCCATTTTGCTGTATGCTATTGAATATAAAAAAGAGCCATCTGCCTTTTGTTGAGAATATATTGGTGATAGCCAGGTGCTTTTGTGTCCGTTTATTAATTGGGTGAATGAATCGGTTGAAAAAATTGTTGCATCCGCAGCGGAAGTTTGAGTTATAGAAGAAAAATATGTGTTGTCATTAGATTGAATTACGATATGACGGACAAGTGCGTTGCTTGAAGAAAATTCGTTTAGATTAATGTTTATTTTGGCCTGATTAGATAGACGGTTTTCGTTGTCTATGTTATAGCGGGTTATTGAATTAATTATGGTTTCAGAAGAAGTGACTGAATCTATAAAAGGTGAAAAATAACTGATTTGGCTATCGAATTGGTTAGCAATAGAGCTTGCGGCCAAGTCACATTTGTTTATTGAAGAAGATTTGGTCGCAGGTAGAATAATGACTAAAATTAAAATTATCATGATGCTGAAAACAATAGATTCTATGAATAAAAGGCGAAAAGTTATTTTTTTTGCAAGTTTTGATTTTTTAAAGTCTATGGGCAACACTATAATAAGCTCCTCCTATATTCTTTTGGGGAAACACCGTAATATTTGTTAAATGTTTGGCTGAAATATTGGCCGGAGGAGTAGCCGACAAGAGAAGCTATTTCGTAAACTTTATATGAGCGATCGAAAAGAAGTTGAACTGCTTTTTCCATGCGAATGTCGGTAATGTATTCATTAATGCTCTTATTTACTTCGTTTTTAAATATTGAGCTTAAATAACCGCAAGATAAATATGTTTTATTAGCAAGCAGAGGTATGTTGAGGGTGGAATCCGAATAATTTTGATTAACATAGTTTATTACATATTTTACTGCCGCAGAAATTTCTTTGGTGGTAGAACCGTTTGTTTTTGAACAAATTTCCCTCAGATTTTTTATACACCAAAGCAAAAATTCTTGATATGAATACATAGTGGAAATAGATATATGATAGAACATATGAGCGAAATAAATATTGTCGAGAGTTTCTATTATATTTTCTAATAGGTAGGTGGGCAATTTAAAACCATTTAAGCTTACTATGGCTGTGTTGAGCTCGCACAGCAGGTATATCGCTTCGTCAAAATTACCTGTTTTTAAAGAGTTAAGAATTGCTTCAAATTTTTCTGAAAATAATTTGATATGGTTTTTATTGCAGACATTAAGCAAGTCTATTATTCTATGATTATAGGTGTAGGAGAATTGTCGTATAGCTACAGATAAATTGTTATATGTAGCTTTAAATTCATCTACGGTCATTGGCGAGGAGGCGTATATTACACTTACTTTTCCTTTGTTAGAGGAGTTCATTTCCGATAAAATATGCTGGCAAAAATCTGCAAGTTTATTGCAATAAGTTGCTTTAGAATTAACTGTTGAGTGGGCTACAACAAGCAATTGCGTGTTGATAGAGAGTTTGAACATGTGTTCTATCTTAAAATTCGAATAACCATGTGATTTTAAGATGTTTATTTGTTGATTTTCGTTAAAACTTTCTTTTGCTTCATCGTTTTGAAATACCGGGATATCTTCTTGTAACAGAATAAAGCTATGTTGCTTTTTAAATACATATTGATTCATAATTGAATCGGGAATATTGTATGTATGTGGGCTAATAAAAAAATCTTTAAGGAGTTTCTCGGTATAAAACTGAGAGTTGTTATATTTGTTTAAAAATTCGGTACGTATGCAATTCAACTTTTTGGTGAAATCTTCTTTTATAAAGTCGTTTTTTAAAATATAATCGTTTGCGTGATACTTTATTCCCTGTTTGGCATAGTTAAAATCATCGTATGAAGAAAGCAAAAGTATATATGTATCTTGGTTATGTAGCCGAATTTCTTTTAGTAAATCTATTCCGTTCATGACAGGCATTGAAATATCCGTAATGATCATATCGGGATTATGTTCTTTAAATTTATTGAAAGCTTGTAAACCATTTAATGCTGTTGCTACTACTTTAAACCCGTACTTTTCCCAATCATAACATTGAATGATTTCATCAAGCAGTATTTTATCGTCATCTACGATCATTACCGAAATTAGTTCCATTATAGATATCCTCATAACATGTATTGATGTACACATTATAATACAATGCTAAGTTAAATAGTATATATTTTATAAATTACTAAGAATATTTAACAAAATATAAGGATTTTATATATTTTTAATTAATCAATAAATATATACTTTAAATAAACGAAACATCATTTATTTTATTTATTATAAATCAATAAAACTTGAATGGAGAACACCCCCGATGGAAAAAAAAGAAAGTATTTTAAAAGCAAGTGGGATATTTAAATCTTTTGGAGCTACGAAAGCTTTGCGGGGTGTTGAATTGACTCTGATTAGGGGGAACGTCCATGGATTAATTGGTGAGAATGGCTCGGGAAAATCTACCCTATCATCGATAATTGCCGGATTATTACCGGCAGATTCGGGACAGATGGAATATATGGGCGAAAAATATATGCCCGAGTGTATTTTTGACGCTCAAAAACATGGCATAGCCATGATTGGGCAAGAACAAAATACTTTTGAAGATTTGAGTGTTTCGCAAAATATATTCATTGGTAAAGAAGAGCAATTTCTAAAAGGTTTTATTGTAGATGAAAAGAAAATGGACAATGAAGCAAGAAAAATATTAGATGTATTGGGTTTAGATAAAATAGACGAAAAAAGCAAGGCTAAATATTTAGATTTTGAACAAAGAAAGTTAGTAGAGATAGCAAGAGCACTATACTACAATCCACAACTTCTTATAATAGACGAGACGTCAACTGCACTTGGAAAATATGGTCGTGAAATTTTATACAGTATAATAGAACAACAGTGTGCAAAAGACAGGTCGACATTGTTTATTTCGCATGACATAGATGAAATAATGAGTATTTGTGATAGGGTGACTATTTTGCGTGATGGAAACATGATTAAAGAGCTAAAAAAAGAAGAGTTCGACACTAAAAAAATAAAACAATTTATGGTAGGAAGAGAAATAAAAGATAATTATTATAGAGCGGATTATGAAAACAGGTTGACTGATGAAATTGCACTTGAAGTAAAAAATATTTATACGGAGAATCTTAAAGATGTATCTTTAAAGCTGCATTTTGGAGAAATATTGGGTATTGGCGGGCTGGCCGATTGCGGAATGCATGAATTGGGAATGGTATTGTTTGGGCTGAACAAAGCAATTTATGGAAATGTAACGCTAAAAGAGAAAATAAAAATTGTTAAGCCAACAACGGCGCTAAAGAATAAAATGGCGTATATTTCAAAAAACAGAGATAAAGAATCTCTTATGTTGGCATCTACCATTAAAGAAAATATATGCCTGCCATCTTATGATAAGCTAAAAAAAGGATCGCTGATTACAAAAAAAAGCGAGAATGAATTTGCAAATAAATCTTGTGAATTACTGAAAATAAAAATGGATAATATAAACCAAAATGTTATGTATTTATCCGGAGGCAACAAGCAAAAGGTAGCCGTTTCAAAATGGCTTGGAACTAATGCGGATATATATATATTTGATTGTCCGACAAGAGGGATAGACGTAGGGGTGCAATCGGATATATACGATTTATTACAAAACTTAAAGATGCAAAAAAAAGCAATTATTATGATTACCGAAGAGTTGCCCGAACTTATTGGAATGAGTGACAGAATTTTAATATTGAAAAACGGGAAAATATCTGCCGAGGTAAATAGAAATAAGTCGGTTTCGGAAAGCACTTTGATAGATTATATAATATAGGGGGTGAAAAAATTGAATGGTGTAAGGAATAACGTGTTGTCGATGAAAAAAGCGCTTCCGTTTGTCGGACTTGTCGGAGTAATTTTAATTCTTACGATAGCAAGTGAAGGACAATTGTTAGACATTAGTAACATTTCTACATTGGTAAATGAAGTATTTATTTTGATGATTGGCGCAAGTGCATTGGTATTTTTGATGGCACAGGGAAATATAGATTTATCTATGATGGCAAATATGGCGGTGTCCTGTGTTTTTGCGGTTAAAGCGGCACATGTAATGCCTATACTGGCTTTGCCGGTTGGTTTGGGAGTTGGAATTTTGATAGGGTGGATAAATGGGATTATTCATACAAAATGCAGGGTTGATTCTTTTATAACAACAATAAGTATGTCTTTTGTACTCACCGGCTTAGTGGTGGTTGCGCTCGACAATCAAGGTTCTTTGGCGGCACCTATGCATATGATCTCTTGGAGTAGTACTCAGCTTAGGATTGTTGTGTTGGCAATAGTAGGAGTGCTTGGCTATATTGTGTTTGAGTATGGTAAATTCGGCAAGTATTCAAAGGCAATAGGTTCTTGTGAAGAAGCGGTAAGACAGTCGGGAATTGATGTCGGAAAAACAAAGATACTGGCGTTTGTATGCACGGGTGGTGCTGCCGGGTTGCTCGCCTTTTTCAGTATTTTAAGAACAGGAACAGCAACATCTACGGTTGCCGGGACTACAATGTTTAATATATTAATTGCGGTATTGATAGGTGGGGTATCTATTACGGGCGGATCTACCTCTAAGTTTAGGGCGGCAATAATAGGAAGTTTAACAATGGCTTTTTTATCGGTAGGAATGACTATATGTAATGTAGACACGACAATACAGCAACTTGTCAGAGGCATTATTCTGATAGTTATTGTATTTGTAACCTATGATAGAAAAGGCATTGCTATAATTAAATAAAATTAATGGAGGGAAAAAATGAAAAGAACAAAGATGTTGGCGGTTATGATAAGTGTGATGCTTATTATAGGGTTGTTTGCCGGTTGTGCGGCAACAACCGAACAAAGCGAAACAGCTTCGCAAGAGGAAGCACAAGGTGAGGCGGCATTTAAAGTAGGATTTCTTGATCAATCCGGGGAAGCGCCACCGGTAGTAAGGATGAGAGAGATAATCAGATCGGTTGTGGAAACGGCCGGAGGAGAACTGCTTACCGATACAACAAATGAAGATTCTGCCGATGCACAAGTAAATGCTGTAGAAAAGTTAATAAGTGCAGGTGCCGATGGAATTATTATGACACAATTAGCCGACTCTATCTTGCCGGCAATTATAAATATGTGTGAAGAAAACGGAGTATACTTAGGGATAACGTTTAGAAATATTGGAGATGTAGATGTTGCTAATGTTGTGGAAGCGTCTGAGTATTATGCGGGAAATTGTTATGAAGACGAGGAAACCATAGCGTATAATGTTATGAGCAAAGCGTTTGAAAAAAACCCCGATATAAAGCAAATTGGTTTGATAGCTCTTGCAATCGGTGATGCTACAAGTGATGCACGCGTTGCGGGCATAACGAGGGCGGCTGAAGAAAACGGTGCTGAAATTGTTGCGGAAGTCAGAGATATTAACCAAGCAAGCGATGCAACAGAAGCGGTTCAAAACTTTGTAGCGGCATTTCCCGATATAGATTGTGTTGCGGTAGCCGGTTGTTATGATAACAGTGCAATAACAGCTTTGCCCGAAGCAATCAAGAGTACAGGTCTTACATCCGATGAAATATCTATTGTAAGCTGTGATGGCGGTGCCGATCTGACAAAATTATTTGATTACGGATATGCTATATCTGTTGGCGGTGGCCATTTGGAAATAGACAGAGGTTCGACGGCTGTAATGTTGGTTAACGCAATACAAGGCAATCCTCTTGGAACGCCCGCACATATATCCATTCCGTATATGTATTTTGGTAGTGTAGAAGATGTTTCTGATTATGCCATATACGTAGAAGGAGATATTCCGATTTGGACACCGGAAGAAATAAGTGAAAACCTATTAATATCACAAAATCCGGATCTTACTCCCGAAGATGTTATTGCATATATTCAAGCATATAGCTTAGAGAGTTTGGTAGAACGACACGAAGACCTTGTATAATAAGCCTTATAATCGAGGCGCATAATATATGTGCCTCGATGTATTATTATAATTGAGAACGGAGTAATTATGAAGAGGAATATATTTATCAGGATAGGGTACATACTAATTATTCCGCTAATGCTAATGATAATTTTTACTATAGCAAGCAGCGGCTTTGGTTTTTCAAGTGCCTATATAGTTCTTAGTCAAACTGTGTTGCCATTGGTGATGGCGCTCGGGGTATCTTTTACTTTTGTGGTAGGGATATTTGAAATGAGCTTGGGTTCACAAGTAATACTTTCTGCAATAGTAGGTGGATTACTTGCCCGTTATTTTGGGTTTGCCGGTTTGGTGATAGGCTCAGTTGGGACAGGAATAATACTCGGCTTTGTAATGGGGCTTGTGTATAAATTTTTAAAAATACCGACTATGGTTATTTCTCTTGGAATGATGATGCTATTTGAAGTTATAGCTCAAAGGCTGACGATGGGTATAGGATATGTTTCTCTTGAAAGTGAAGTGGCATCGTTGGGTACTACTCCAAACAATTTTATAATTGCTATCATCGCGGGAGTATTGTTTTATATTATTTTTCACAAAACAAAATTTGGTTACGGAATAAGAGCTTTAGGTAACAATGATATTGTTGCGGTTAATTTGGGCATAAACAATAATACGTTAAAAGTTAAAACGTATATGATAGGTGGAATGTTTTATGGGATTGCAGGCATACTTGCGATTTGCTATGCAGGATCTATATCGGCAAAACTAAGCTTGGGTAGCCTATCTATGATGTTCCCTCCGATTATTTCTGTGTTGATTGGTCTACAGTTAAAAAACATATTGAATAATTTTGCGATTACAATACTTGTGGGAGCGTTTTCGGTTACGGTTTTATCCTCCGGATTGATTGCGGTAGGATTGCCGGCAACCATGCAAGATTTTTTAACAGGAATATTTATGTTGACGGTTATGATATTCTCAACCAATGCTGCACGTATTTCAAAGGCGTTCGGAAAAAAGAATATTTTAGATAAATAAAAACAATATACAACATAGCAAAATATATAGTTGTGTTGTATGAGAATTATGTTTACAAAGTTAAATGGAAAAGACGTGTGTGACAATGTTTTTTTGTATCTTTTTAGCTTATGTTGATTGCCTTACTATAAATTCATAATCTAACCAAATTAACTTCGATGAAATGTCGGGGTTAATTATTTTTTCTAACAATTGATTGCAAGATTGATAACCTATTTGAAAACTTGGTTGATTTACAGTTGTTATGGCAGGTTCGGTCATAGAAGACACATCGGTATTATCGAACCCAATTACAGCGATATCCTTTGGCACATGGAGGCCTATGCGAGTAGCCTCTTTAATAATTGCGGCAGCAAAAGTATCTGTGATGGCAAAAAAGGCATCGGGACGAGGGTTTAATGTCAGCAGATGAGCGGCTGCGTTGCGAGCTAAATTAAAATCAAAATCAGAAATATGCAATATATATTCGTTGTTGATTTCATAGCCTGCAGATATAAGGGCATCGGTGTAGCCTTTTTCACGTCGGGCGGCAAAAGGCATTGAATGGTCTGAATTTAGCATAGCTATGCGTTTTCTGCCTGTAGACAGCAAATAGTTTACAGCGTTTTTAGATGCGGAATAATCATCTATTCCTATGCAGGTAATGCTTTCGGACTTGAATTGTTCATACCCGATTACGGTAGGATACCGAGAGGCAATGTTTTCCATAACCGAAGTGTCGCCCAAAAGGTTTAGGAAAATAAAACCGGCAACAGGGAGCTGCCCGATGAAAAAATCAAGTTCATCTTGCACATTTGAGTTGCGATTTTGACAATTAAATTGAACAACATAATATCCTTTTCGGGATGCGCATTGCTGTATGCCCGATAAAAATGTCCCGACAACAGGGTTGTCGCCATCGCAAACCACAACGACAATTAAATTGCCGAGTTCCGGTTTGTTTTTGTATAGCAACTTTGGACTGATATTGGCATTTTGCATGGTTTCTAATACTCTTATTCGAGTATCTTCTTTTACACTGCCTTTGTTATTCAAAATACGTGACACCGTTGCCACCGAGACTCCGGTTAGCTGTGCTATGTCTGATATGGTTGAGATTTCTTTTTTCATGTAGTCCACCTATCTTATTATTATGGTTAAATCAATATTTTATTTTTAATAAAAGCTATATAAAGCAATATACAAAAAAAAAGTGAAAATTGCAACCGTTTTTTTCAAAAAACAGTTGACATTGCATGAAAAGATGTAATATAATGCAAATA
>CAYJNC010000035.1:0-11729 GCA_964371185.1 uncultured Christensenellaceae bacterium | reverse complement strand
GAAAGAATATGCGGACTTGCATGAGGTGAAGAATATGGAAAAAGCATTTGAAAAATCGTTTACATACACATCGCCGAGCCATGGAGACTGGGGAATTGTACGAGTAGCGGCATTGGTTCCCGAAAGTTATTTGTTATTTGTTTGCCCGTTTGCGTGTGGGCGACATGGTGCAATCGGCGCCATTCAACAGGGATTTAAAGATAAATTATCTTACTTATATGTAACGCAAGAAGACGTTATTGAAGGTTACGACAATACGATAGCAGAGGCGGTAGACGAGCTCTTTATTCGGTTGAAGAGAAAGCCCAAGGCGATGTTTATATATGTAAGCTGTTTGGACGACTTGATCGGAACAGATTTGGAAGCTTTGGTGAAACAACTGCATAAAAACCACCCGGAGACAGTGTTTCGTTGTGGGCATATGAACCCGATTTCCTTAGATACAAAAGAACCGCCGGGGCTTACGACTCAGGACGCTATGTATGGGTTTATAGAAGGGAACGGCGAGTTAGAAAAAGACAGCGTAAATTTAGTGGGTGTGTTAGAGCGCTTAGACGAAGAATGCGAGCTATATTATGTGCTTAAATCTTTTGGTATAAAAACTATCCGTCAGCTAACCGATTATACAACGTTTGAAGGCTTGCAAGAAATGGGGAAAAGCGGTTATAACCTAATGATTTCACCAATTGCGACACTTGCCTGCAAGAACTTGCAGAAAAATATCGGGATGCCGTTTGCACCGGCTTTTGTTTCGTACGACACAGATGTTATTCAGGCGGAATATGCTCGATTGGCGGAAATTTTCAAATCGGAGGTGCCGGATTTATCCGAACAAATAGCATTGACAAAAAGTGATATCGAAAAAACGTTGGATATGGTTGGGGACACTCCTTTTATAATTTCTTGCACGGCGACGATTAAGCCTTTTAGCATGGCGCGTGCGCTTATAAAATACGGGTTTAGTGTTAAAACGGTGGTAGCGGGAGAATTGCTCCCGATAGACAAATTTGCGTATGAATTTTGCAAAGAAAAAGGCGTAGAGGTGGTATCCGCAACAAAACCGGATGCGATATTTTTTAAAAACATAGATAAAGAGGTTTTGGCGGTTGGGTTCGATGCCGCTTATGTTGCGCAAAGCGACAATGTTGTGAATGTCAGTTCCGATTTGGGAATGTACGGTTATTATGGGGTGCGTAGGTTGATGAGTGCAATTAGATATGCGTGTGAGAACAAGCAAAATTTATATCAATTAATCGAAGAACACGGAGTGATAATATAATATGAAAAATTTAAGTGTTTATTTGCCTCCTTTTGCACCCGACTATTCGGGAGTTTGCTCTGCATTGTTTGAACTCGACGGAATGACGGTAATTCACGATGCGGCCGGGTGTACGGGTAATTATACGGGTTTTGACGAACCGAGATGGTATGGCTCTAAAAAAGCGGTATACTGTTCGGCATTAAGAAAAATAGATGTGGTTATGGGAAACGAGCAAAAATTTGTAGACAGAATGGTCAGTGCGGCCCAAACGGTTTTTCCAACGTTTATTGCGTTTGTGGGAAGCCCTGTGCCTATGGTTATCGGCACAGATTTTGAAGGTGTGTGCGAGGACATCAAAAATGCAACATGCTTGCCTACTTTTGGTTTTGCCACCACAGGAACTAAATTTTATAACGATGGTATAGCGCAAGCGTGTATTTCTTTGTTGAAATATTATGCGAAACCGCAACCGGAAAAGATACCAAACAGGGTAAATGTGTTGGGTGCAACTCCGTTAGATTTTTCACAGCAAAACATAGATGATATATATAAATATTTAGAAAACAACGGTTTTAGCATAGGTGCTAAATTCTGCATGGGATTAAAGCAAGAGCAAATTGTAGAGTGCGCCAAAAGTGAACTTAATTTGGCAGTGTCGCAGTCGGGCGTTATGATAGCACAATATATGGAAAAGGAATTCGGTATTCCTTACGTTGTGGGTGTGCCCATAGGCAGAGACGGTGCAAAGTGTTTGATTGAAGAAATGAAATGTGTATTAAGAGGCGAAAAAATAAAGCCGATAAAGAATGCTCGTGGTGATAAAAAAGCGTTGGTTATAGGAGATGCAATTTTTGCATATTCTGTTTCTCGGGCGCTTCAAGCAAAAGGAGAAAGATACTTTGTGGAGGCGGCGACGCCGTTCACCGATGCCGGCAATTATTACAATGTGAAAACACCCGAGGGTGAGTTAGAGTTGCTTCAATTATTAGAGCAAGAAAGTTGGGATGTTTTAATCACCGATCCGCTGTTAAAGCCTTATGCGCCGACGGCTAAAAAAGTTTTGCAAATTCAGCATTATGCAGTATCTTCAAAGTTGGGTGACAGCTATGAAAAAGAATATATTGCAGACAAGTTCGATGAGCTTATAAATAATTTAGGAGAGGAAAAAGCGGCAGATTAGTCTGTTGCTAACATAATCATTGAAACAAATAATATTACCCGGGCAAAGAAAATATAATATTTCGATGTTAATAGTAATAATAACAACGGTGGTGTTTGCAGCGATAGCGCTTGGTATAGGCAGGTTCAGTATGACGTTGCCCGAAGTGTTTGCCACAATATTTAACGGTGCTTTCCCCGAAATAGAAGTCACCGATAATATGACAACAACAATATTCTCTATCCGTCTGCCGAGAGTTTTACTTGCGGTAATTGCCGGCGGTGGGTTAGCGGTTGCCGGGGCTGCCTTTCAGGGAGTGTTCTCAAATCCGCTTGCGACCCCCGACACAATAGGTGTTGCGACGGGCACGGCGTTTGGTGCTGCACTTGCGATACTTTTGCGTTTAGACATGTTCGGCGTTCAATTTTTAGCGCTCGCAATGGGAATTGTGGCGGCACTGATAGTTGTAGCAATCGGTAGAATCAGAAAGATTACTTCTATTATAATGATAGTACTTGCCGGGCTGGTGGTTTCTGCGTTGTTTTCCGCCATGATATCGTTAGTTCAATACACCGCCGACCCGGAAGAGTTATTGCCTTCCATCACATTTTGGTTGCTCGGAAGTTTGTCGGGAACTAATATAGAAACATTGTTAGCAAGTGCTCCGCTAATCATTGGGGGCACGGTTATATTGTTTGTGTTGCGTTGGAAACTCAACCTTATGACACTGCATGAAGACGAGGCTAAGTCGCTTGGGGTTAATGTAAAACATGTAAGATACTTAGTTATATTTGCATCTACCATGATAACCGCATCGGTCACATCTGTCTGCGGTCTTATTGGGTGGGTAGGGCTTTTAATGCCACATCTGTCTCGTATGGCATTTGGAAACGATAATCGGAAAGTAGTGCCGGCAAGCATTGCAATGGGTGCATTGTTTTTGTTGGTGGTAGACACAATTGCGAGGAGCGCAACGGCGGCGGAAATACCTGTTTCGATATTAACGGCTGTGATTGGCGCACCGTTTTTCATAATTTTGTTGAGAAGAACAGGAGGAATAAAAACATGAAGTTTGAAGTGCGAAACGGAAATTTCGGATATGACAAAGATAATAAAATATTGAAAGATATAAATATTTCTATATCGGGAAACAGTATTTTAAGTATATTAGGGCCTAACGGTGTCGGTAAGACAACGCTTGTTAAATGTATGCTTGGGTTGTTGAAGTGGTCGGGTGGGGAAACTTACTTAGACGACAAACCGGTTTCTAAGATGAAACACAAAGAGTTTTGGCGAATGATGGGTTATGTGCCGCAGGCGAAACTATCCGCATTTGCGTACACGGTGGAAGAAATGGTTTTGCTTGGGCGCAACACTCATTTAAAAGAAATGGAGTTGCCGGGTGAAAAAGATTATAAAATAGCCAACGAATGTTTGGAGTATGTTGGAATAAGCCATTTAAAGCATAAGTTATGCAGCAAGATTTCAGGGGGAGAACTTCAAATGGTTCTCATTGCCCGTGCATTGACTGCCGAGCCAAAAATGCTAATATTAGACGAGCCGGAATCTAACTTAGATTTTCGCAACCAGCTAATAGTGCTAAATACCATAAAAGAATTGAGCAAAGAAAAGAATATTCCGGCGGTGGTAAACACGCATTATCCGTCGCATGCGCTTTCTATTTCGGAACAGGCACTTGTGCTTGCAAGAGACAGGTATTTATATGGCGATGCAAAAAAAATAATTACCGAACAAAGCATGGAGAGTGCGTTTGGTGTGTATGTAAAAATTGCAGACATAAAAACCGATAAAGGCTTGCACACTTGTGTGTTGCCGGTTGCTCTCACATAAGAATTTTAATTATTGTAAAGATTACAACGAGCATTAAAGGCTATATGCTAAATAATGCTCGTTGTTTTTATGGGGGTGTTGATTGAATAAAATGTAGTTTATGACATAGAAACAAACGTGGTAGAAAGAGAAAAAACATGTAAACAGCCAAAATTCTGATGTGTTTAACAGGTTGACAATTTTTTTTTAATACTCTATACTATTCACATTAAGTTAGCGTAGTCTAACGTTTGGTGGCGGAGAGAAATGGGCACAATCGACGAAATAAACAACATAGAATTTATGATAAGCTATAATGGGTGTGTTGAAAAAAGTCATAATTTCGCAATTTCATCGCCTCGACTTGCATTTTAGCGTTAAAAAGCCTCGCCTTAGCGGTGCTAAAGCTGCGATTTTTGCCTTAAACTGCAAGCCCGTTCGACAAAATTTCATAAATCGGACTTTCTCAACACACCCATATTGCAAGAAGAAACACGGTCAGCATATGTGCGAAAGTTGCCTTGAATTGTTTGAGTACGCAAAAACAAGGATAAATAATTGCATACATAAAGCGACCAAAACGTTTTGTTCTGTGTGCAAAACTCCATGTTATAAAAAAATATGCGAGAAGAAATAAGGCAAGTAATGAAATTTTCGGGGCCGAGAATGTTGTTATATAAGCCAAAAATGGCACTTTCGCATATGGCGATGACTATTAAGGCTAAGAGGGGAAATTCATGAATAAAACAAAAAAGAGGATATATATTTTGCTCGGGAGCATAACGCTTGCGATAGGCGTGGTGGGCGTAATACTCCCACTGTTGCCATATTTTCCGTTTTTGTTGCTTACCGCCTTTTTTTATGGCAAGAGCAGTGAAAAATTAGATAGATGGTTTAAGAATTCTAAGGTATATAAAAATAATTTGGCGGCTTTTGTGGCAACACGTAAGATGACAAAAAAAGTTAAAATTAAAGTGATGATAATGATAACAATACTTATAGGCATCGGTTTTGTTACAATGTATTTTGTTAACGTGCCTACATGGGCATTTATAGTGTTGTTTTTTGTATGGCTGTTTCACTTGTTGTTGTTTAGGTTTAAAATTAAAACATTGACAATAGAGGAAGAACAAAAAATATTAAGTGAGTTAGAAGCGTGATAAATAAAAGACTGATAAAAAACGGCGATACAAAACCGGTGTTTGCGGTGGTAGCCTGTATGTATGCAACCATGGTGTTAAATATTATTTTCATATTCAGGCTTGCCTTTTTTCTGAATCAAATGTTTTTAGGCATATTTGACATCGCCGATTTAATAATAACTTTTTGCATACTCGGTGTTGCTATTGTAGGAAGAATAGTATTAAAAAAGCTATCGGCAAAGTTTTCTCATAAGGCATCTTCAAAAATCAAACTTACACTGCGAAAGCAGATATATTCAAAAATCTTGCGATTGGGTAGTTCTTATTCAAAAGATATTTCAACCGCAGATGTTATTCAAATATCAACAGAAGGCGTTGATCAATTAGAGACATATTTCGGTAACTATTTACCGCAGTTTTTTTATTGTATGTTAGCGCCTATAACGTTGTTTATAATATTAGCACCGATAAACATTGTTGCAGCATTTGTTTTGTTTGTATGTGTACCGCTGATACCCGTTTCTATTGTCATCATACAAAAAATCGCAAAAAAATTATTGGCCGAATATTGGGGTCTTTATACACAATTAGGAGACAACTTTCTTGAAAATGTGCAGGGAATGACAACGCTAAAAGTGTATGCGGCCGACGAAAAATATCATAAAGAAATGAATAAAAGTGCCGAACATTTTCGCAGAATAACGATGAAGGTGTTGTCTATGCAGTTAAATTCGATAATCGTGATGGATACGGTTGCCTATGGCGGCACCGCTTTAGGGGCAATACTCGCAATTACCGCACTTTCAAACGGCGATGCAACCTTATACGGTGCAATTGTAATAATACTGCTGGCATCTGAATTTTTTCTGCCCATGAGAATGCTTGGAAGTTTCTTTCATATTGCGATGAACGGCATGTCGGCGGCGGACAAGATGTTTAGTATTTTAGACATGAAAGAACCTGATAGCGGCGAAGAAAATTGCTTACAACCTATTAATAACATAACTTTTAACGATGTGGGATATTCGTATGACGATAAACAAGTGTTGAAAAATATATCTTTTAGTGCGGTAATCGGGTTGACCGCTTTTGTGGGTATGTCCGGCAGTGGTAAGAGTACGATTGCGGGAATAATCGCAAAAGATAAGCAAGATTATTCGGGAGACATTTTAATAGAGAATACTCCGCTGAAAAATATTGCTAAGGAGTCGCTCTTTAATAATATTACCTCGATTTCCGATAAAAGTTATGTGTTTAGCGGAACGGTTCGTGAAAATTTGCTTTTTGCAAATGAAAACGCAACCGACGAAATGATGATAGAGGCTCTGAAATCTGTTAAATTATGGGATTTTTTAAACAGAGGACACGGGTTAGACACTCAACTTACATCGGGGGGAACAAATTTCTCGGGAGGACAGAGAGGAAGGCTTTGCATAGCCCGTGCATTACTTAGGAATTCGCAGGTTTATATTTTTGACGAGGTGACTTCAAATATAGATGCGGATAGCGAAAATGATATTATAGAGGCAATTTATTCACTTTCGAAAACGAAGATAGTATTTCTTATTTCGCATAGGCTTGCAAACGTAGTTAAGGCAAACCAAATTGTTCTTTTGAAGGATAAGAAAATTGCAGATATTGGAACTCATGATAAATTGATAGCTAAAAAAAGTTTTTACGGCGAAATGTATGCCGCCCAACAAGAACTTGAACAATATGGGAGGAAAGAGGCATGAATAATAGACCGTTGCAAATTATATTACGAATGCTTTTGCTTGTACGCCCATTAATTGCTCAGATGTGTGCGGCGGTAGTCTCCGGCACTTTAGGGCACTTGTGTGCCATTGCCATACCTGTTTTAGGAGGTGTTGCGGTGCTTGGGGTAACTAACGTTTTGAATGTTTCGCTACCTCTTGTTTTTGTTATAATGTTAATTTGTGCGGTGTTGCGGGGTGTTTTTGCCTATATAGAGCAAAATCGCAATCATTATATAGCGTTTAAACTATTGGCAATAATTCGGGATAAGGTGTTTTGTGCACTTAGGCGGCTTTGTCCCGCTAAACTCGAAAATAAAAACAGGGGAAATTTAATTTCTATCATAACCTCGGACATAGAGCTTATCGAAGTGTTTTACGCCCATACAATTTCACCGATTATTATTGCAAGTTTGATAAGCATTATCATGATAATTTTCATGTGGCAATTTAGCTTTGTGTTAGCCATAACGGCGTTAATTGCATATTTGTGCGTAGGCGTTTTTTTGCCTATCGCAATGTCTGTTCGTGCCCGCAAACTTTTTTTAGAACAAAGAGAAACTGTTGGTGAGCTTTCCGCATATTACATGGATTCGCTGCGTGGAATAAAAGACATTTCTCAAATGAACAATGGTGAGAAACGCAGTGAGAACATAGAGAAAATAACCAAAGAACTCGGTGACATGTCCGGCGAAATAAGTAGGCAAGAGGGAAGGGTTGCGGCCCTGTCAGATACCCTCGTTTATGTGTTTTCCGGGTTGATATTAATAGAATGTTTTGTTATTTTTAATGATAGCTCTTTTGAAAACATACTACTCCCCGTAATTGCAATGCTGTCTTCTTTTGGACCGGTATTGGCGGTTAGCCGGCTTTCTACCGGACTTTCTCGGATGATTGCGGCGGCAAAGCGTGTTTTGGTACTTATAGACGAAGAACCGGAGGTAAAAGAAAAGACGGACGGCGCAACACCCGATTTTACAAGTGCGAGTGTTAAGAATCTGACATTTTCGTATGGCGAGGAAGACATATTAAAAAACTTTGCAATAGAAATCGAAAAAGAACAAATTGTCGGCATATATGGAAAAAGCGGCAGTGGAAAATCTACCCTTTTGAAACTATTTATGAGGTTTTGGAATCCCCCAAAAGGCAGTGTGAAAATTTCTAATACAGATGTTTTGGACATAAAAACTTCTTGTTTGCGCACAATTGAAAGCTATATGACTCAAGAAAGCGATATTTTTCATAGTACTATCGAAGATAACATAAAAGTTGCAAATTTAAATGCGACAAGAGAACAAGTGATAGAAGCGGCAAAGAAAGCATCGTTACACGATTTTGTTATGACATTAAAAGACGGTTATGACACAAAAATTGGCGAACTCGGAGGCACGCTTTCGGGAGGAGAACGGCAAAGAATAGGATTGGCACGCGCGTTTTTGCATGATTCACATTTTATTTTGCTTGATGAACCTACAAGTAATTTAGATAGTTTAAATGAAGGTATAATACTAAAGGCATTAAAATGCGAAGAGGGCAAGACCGTTGTTCTTGTTTCACACAGAAAAACTACGCTTGGAGTTTGTGATGTTACGGTAAAGGTAGAAAACGGCCGTCTTTCATAAAAGCGTACTAAAATTTCTTGTTGTGATTTTGCAAAATAAACAGACGAACGGGCAATGAGACATACGTTATTTATTGAAGTTTTCTGGGGAAAATGTATAGTTTTTCCAATTATATTTGAATATTAACAAAATATGTGGTATAATAATGCATCAGAAAATGAAAAAGAGTGTTTTCTGTGACAAAAAAGAAAAGGAGAGAAAAATGTTAAAAAGCAAAAAGATTATTGCGCAAATATTGGCACTGGTTATGGTGCTTACACTGTTGGCTGCTTGCGCTCCGCAAGAAGAGGAAGTTTCCTACGATGGTGAGTACAGCACTGAGGAAGAAGTAGTTTATGATGAGCCGGAGGTTGTAGAACCGGAAGAATCTGTGCAAGAAATGTCGTACGGAGAGGCGGCACCATTTGAAACGAACGACGAATCTATCACCATGATAGAAGTAAACCAGGTAATGAGCTATGGTGAAAGTATTGAAGACGGAAGTTTGTACCCTATGGATACATTTGTTGCGGGCAAGGCGACGGGCATATTTGTTCGTTTCTCGGGTGAGCCCGAAATAACACAAGATGGTGCGTTCCTACTTAACATCTACAAGGATGGTGAACAGGTAGGACAACTTGTGCCTTCGAATTCGGGAGTATCAAATTACGCTTTCTTCCAACCGAGGAGTATTAGCGATATTGGCGATTGGGCAGCGGGAAACTACACATTTGAATTTATTGCGGGTGAATCGGTTGCTACAAGAGGTGCAATTTTCAGAGATGCCAAAGACATTAAGGTGCTTGCAGTTCCCGTGCTTGCAAATTATGCCGGAAATATTGTGGCTTGTGAGGGTGAATGGCAAACAGCCATAGAGTTTACGGCTGCCACATATCCGCTCGGTCATGCCGATTTAGAATACGAGTTGGGTTCAGAGCTTGACTTAAGCGACGCAATGTATGACCTTACAACAGAAGAAGGAATGTTCAATGTTTGGCAGGCACTTGCTAACTTGCAAACCCCAAACGAAGATTATGAGTTAATTGTCGGATTTGTTCGTAACAGACAAGGAGACGGTTCTACGCAAGGTTACACATACGGATTGCCGGCCAACATCGTTACAGAGTCTGATGGAGACATGCAACCGACGGTTGCTCATGAAATAGCACACTGCTATAACATCGGTGACGAATACGAGGGTGGCGCATTAAACCAGATAACTAACCCTGCTCCCTATGGCATGAGCGGTAGTGATTATAACGATAGAGAAAGCGAAGTCGTTTCAAGTAAAGAATTTATAGACGGTGCCGGTCAGTATGGAAATCCTTCAAACGGCACAATAATCCCGCCGGAGCAAGTTCCGTATAATGCTTCTACGATGCAGTTCCAAAGCCCCACGGTTGCAAGCTATATGGGTAGCGGAAGTTCTGATATCTCAGATTATTGGACTACATCGGCAATTTGGGAACATCTTTATGCAGAATTTACGGGTGCTTCTTCGGATTCGAGCGGAGCCGAAGGATATTACGAAGTAGATTCGACCGAAGAGGATTCGAGCGAAGAAGAAGGTTATTACGAAGAAGAATCAAGCGAAGAAGAAGGATATTATTACGAAGAAGAATCTAGTGATGAAGGTTATTACTACGACGAAAATACTGAAATGTCTTTAATGAGCAAAGCGGTAAACTATGAAGAAGCGGAAGCTACTGTGGCGGAAGAAAGTGTTTACGTTATGGACTTCATGGGTAGGTTAACCGAAGATGGCGAGTTTACGCCTTCAACGTTCTTCTCATATGAGACAGACGCTGCTAATGCTGTTCCTTCTACTAAAGGTCAGTACACAATAGAAATGCAAGATGCATCGGGTGCTGTTGTTGCAAGCCAGATGTTTGATGTTACTTTCTATACAAATACGCACGTAGGTTCGGGCGACGAAACGGGACTTTCGGGCAAACAGATGATTATGCCTGTAAACGAAACTGTTGTTTATCCGGAAGATACGGCAACAATTGTACTTAAAAAAGACGGCGAAGAATTATATTCAACGAGCGTTTCTGAAAATGCCCCGGAAGTTGAATTTACGGGTATTGAAGAGAACGAATCAATGAGTGGTGTGCGTGAAATTACATGGACAGGCAGCGATGCTGACGGTGACGAGCTTGCGTACGAATTGTGGTATGTTACGGAAGATGATTTCATAAACATTGCAAGCGACATAAAAGAGACTTCTTATGAAGTAGATTTTGACAAATTAGAGGGTAGCGAAGCTGCATATTTCTACCTTTATGTGTCAGACGGAACACGCACGAGTGAAATAGACAGCCCCTACATTGTGGTTGAATACAAGGCTCCCGAAATTATTTCAGTGCAAGAAACAGTGCCTGAATATAAGATAACCGACGAAATAGTGTTTGATGCCGATGTATATGACATGCAAGACGGTTGGTTGTGGGATGACGATCAGGTTGTATGGTATGATGCGCACGGCAACGAATATATGACAGGCAGCTTGTTGTGGGTATACCCATATGAACTTACACCGGGTGAACATACTTTCACGCTTGTGGCAACGAACTCTATGGGTATGAGCTCCGAGCAAGACTTTACGTTCAATATAATAGACGACGAGTCTGCTCTTCCGCAAGACTGGTCGCAAGACGACGTGAAATATGCGCTTGCCAACGGTTTTATTGCTCCGCTTAATACAATCGAGAATAATATTACACGTGGCCAACTTGCAAACCTTATGGGTATGATGTACTCGTCCATCGCATATGCGTATGATGAAAATGCAGAGTTGCCCGAGTACGAAGAGGGTGTTGTTACCGATTGTGGCAACGACGATTATGAGGAATTCCTAATGGTTCATTTAGGATTGATGGAGGCGCCGGACGGTAAATTTAACCCCAACACCACCATTTCTCAAGAAGAGGCACTTTCAATCATGTATGGTACGGCACTTGCCGCACAAGGCGACGATCC
>CAYJNC010000034.1:8552-11740 GCA_964371185.1 uncultured Christensenellaceae bacterium | reverse complement strand
TCGCCTGCCGGATCGCCTGCCGGATCGCCTGCCGGATCGCCTGCCGGATCGCCTGCCGGATCGCCTGTCGGAGTTGTTGTTGGTTCAACAAGAACTTCAATAGTAACATCGAGTTCATTTGGTAAAACCGGTAATTGTTCCGAGTTTAAGAAAACATATTGATTAATAACTTCTTCGGATAATTCATCTATACTAATTATCTCTTGTGGAACTTTTTGTTCGGGATTATTATCCAAATTGGTCGGATCTGTTCCCTCTGCACCAAAACTTACCGTTAATTGCACTACCAAAAAAGCAATAATAATTATTAGTGCTAAGAAACGTTTCTTTAGTTTGATTGTTCTGATTTTGTTTGATTTGTCTTTTCTATTCTGCATTATCTACACCTGCTTCCAAATATTTTTATCTAAATAAAATATTCTCTTATGCTTAGTATAATAATATTATAAAAAAAAACAAATTGCAATATTTATTTCGGGTTTTAGTCATGTTTTTTCGTATATTATGTGTATTTCGGGTGTTTTGTTACCGAAACTTATAAAAAAAAAGACATTCTTAATAAAGAATGCCTATTTCTTATGTTTTTTATTTGCTTGCTTCTTGTGCTATTGCAAGTCTACCGTTATAGTGACCGCAAGTTTTGCAAACCCTGTGTGCAAGTTTAGGTTGGTGACATTGTGGGCATTCGGACAAAGCCGGAGCCGTCAACTTCCAATGTGCTCTTCTTGTTCTTGAACGTTGTTTAGACGTTCTTCTTTTTGGTACTGCCATCTATCTACACCTCCAATGACTAAAAGAATTCTTTTAACTTTATAAACGGGTTATTTTCATTACCCATTATTTCTGTGTCGCAACTACAACTTTCTATGTTCAAATCTTTTCCGCAAATAGAGCATAACCCTTTACAATCATCGGAACACAGAATTTGCTGGGGTAAATCCAGCAATACCGCATCATAGAGTAATTTATCTAAAGACAAGTTATTTTTCTCATATGTATATCCTTCTTCTGCATTGTCTTTGTTAAGTTCCAAAAACAACTCTTTAAAAGAATAATCTACCGAGTGTTCAACATTTTTCAAACAACGTGCACAGTTGCAATTAAGCAAAGTGCTTATTGTACCCTTAATGTGGACCCCATCCTCCGAGAAATAATATTCAGCATGAATATCTATCGGTTGTGCAAACTCTATTTCTTGAATTTGTGTATCACCCGTGTAGTCGAAGTTTATTACCTCGCCCGGGTGTGCCGATGAATAGCTTAAATCTATGTCTATCATGCGTTTAGCCCTCTGTCTCTTAAAATGCTACCCTACTATTATATTTTTTAAGTAATCCCTTGTCAACTGTTTTTTTTTAACAAGGGATTATATTAAATAAAGAATAGCTTATTATTTTGTATAAAGCTCGTATGTGTCACGTGCTATCATCAATTCTTCGTCTGTAGGAACGATAGCTACAATTACTTTAGAATCGGGAGTAGAAATAACTTTTTCAACACCACGTACTAAATTTTCTTCTTTGTCTATCTTGATTCCCAAATATTCCATGTTTTCCATAACTTCTTCACGGACAAACTCGTCGTTTTCGCCGATACCGCCTGCAAATGCGATTACGTCCACACCGTTAAGTGCAGCTGCATATGCGCCAATATATTTTTTGATGCGATAGTTAAACATATGAAGTGATAAGCGTGCTTGTTCGTGTCCTTCGTCTACTGCTTCCCAAAGATCACGGAAATCACTGCTTACGCCGGACATGCCGAGCATACCACATTTTTTGTTTAGATAATCTATTGTTTCGGGCAAAGTCATGTCGAATTTTTCCATTAAGTAAGGAATAGCACTTGGGTCAATATCTCCCGAACGTGTTCCCATCATTAAGCCTTCAAGCGGTGTCAAACCCATTGTAGTGTCTATGCACTCGCCGTTTTTAACAGCGGCAATACTTGAACCATTACCCAAGTGGCAAGTGATGATTTTAAGATTTTTTGGGTCTTTACCGAGCATTTCGGGCACTCTTTTTGAAATGTAACGATGTGAAGTTCCGTGGAAACCGTATTTACGAATCATATGTTCTTTATATGCGTCATATGTCAGACCATAGAGATAAGCGTAATCGGGCATTGTTTGGTGGAAAGTTGTATCAAAAACGGCTACATTCGGAATGCCGGGCATGATTTCCATGCAAGTTTCGATACCTTTTATGTTTGCCGGAATATGAAGCGGTCCTAAAGGAATTAATGTACGAATTGTGTCTAAAACATTTTGGTCTATAACTGTAGACTCTTTAAATGTTTCCGCACCATGCAGAACCCTGTGGCCAACCGCACAAATGCTTGATAAATCTTCTATAACACCATGTTCTTTGTCTGTTAAAGCGGCAATAACGGCCTTCATTGTTTCGCCGTGGTTTTCCATTTTAACTTCGATACGCATTTTAGGCATACCTTTTGAAACAGGTGTGTGAACAAGCACAGAATTATTCGCACCGATTCTTTCTGCTATCCCTTTTGCTACAATAGACTCGTCTTCCATGTTAATAATTTGATATTTAAGAGAAGAACTGCCGGCATTTATTACTAAAATATTTTTCATTGTGTATCTCCTTATATTATTTTTAAAATGATTGAGCTTGTACTGCCGTAATTGCAACAACGCTAACGATGTCCTCAACGCTACATCCGCGAGACAAATCGTTAACCGGTCGTGCCAAACCTTGACAAATCGGACCGATAGCCTCTGCCCCCGCCAAACGTTGTACGAGTTTGTAGCCTATGTTGCCTGCTTCTAAGTCGGGGAAAATGAGCACGTTTGCTTTTCCCGCAACACTACTACCGGGCGATTTTAATTCGCCTACAGCGGAAACTAAGGCTGCATCTACCTGAAGCTCGCCGTCTACGTTTAATGTAGGTGCCAATTCACGTACTTTAGCGGTAGCGTCGATCACTTTGTTTACATGTTCGTGTTTGGCGCTGTTTTTTGTTGAAAAAGAAAGCATTGCAACCCTTGGGTCTATGCCTGCAAGCTCTTTTGCAGTGTCTGCGGAAGCGATTGCAATTGCAGCCAATTCGTCTGCATTTGGTGCAATGTTGATCGCACAATCGGCAAAAACCATAATACCGTCGTCGCCATGGGATTTATCGGGCATTTCCATAAGAAAAGAACTCGATACAATAGAAACACCCGG
>CAYJNC010000034.1:0-8542 GCA_964371185.1 uncultured Christensenellaceae bacterium | reverse complement strand
TTTTGATAACTTGCAAAGCCGGGCGAAGCGTATTACCTGTCGAATTAATTGCACCCGCAACCATACCATCGGCATCACCTGCTTTGATCATCATTACGGCATAATAAAGAGTGTTTAATACTGTTTTTTCGGCATCTTCCAAAGAAATACCTTTAGACTTACGCAGTTCATAAAAAGCATTTGCATAAGCTTGTGTTTTTTCGGATGTTTGTGGGTCAATAATCGTAACCCCCGAAAGATCAACATTGTCTGTGTTTTGCTCTGCAATTTCTTTTTCGCTGCCAAGTAAAACAGCTTTTGCAATCCCCTCTTTTGCAATTAGTGAAGCTGCTTTAATTGTGCGTGGCTCGCTACCTTCAGGCAGTACAATTGTTTTGGTACATGTTTTAGCACTTGCCTTAATTTTGTCCATTAACGACATTCGCATTACTCTCCTTAACAAATTTATTTTAATATTTACCAACTTTTGATATAATACTTATATATTATATACATAAATATGTAGTTTGTGAAGGTATAAAATGAAAATTACAGGAATAATAGCAGAATATAATCCGTTTCATAACGGACACGCCCATCAAATAGAGAAATCAAGGGCATTTTCAGACAATATCATATGTTTGATGAGTGGAAATTTTACACAACGGGGAGAACCGGCAATTGCAGATAAATGGCAAAGAACTCGTTTAGCATTGAGCGGTGGAGCCGATTTGGTAATAGAGTTACCCTTTTTATATGCAATTCAAAGTGCGGAAAAGTTTGCGGCTTTTGGCGTGAAAATTTTTAACGAATTGAATTGTATAGATAATTTATGTTTTGGAAGCGAAAATGGTCAGACGGAAGCCTTAGAAAGATGTGCTCGGGTTTTATTGGACGAACAAGAGATGTTCACAAACTGCCTGCACGAAAATTTAAATAACGGTGATTCCTTTGCAAAAGCACGTGAAAAGGCGCTTTGTGTTGCTTTAAACGAAGATGTTTCAAGCCTTGTTTCTAAGTCTAACAACATATTGGGAATAGAATATATTAAGGCATTGATGGCCGAAAAAAGCAAAATAAAACCTATTACGATTAAACGTATGGGCAGCAATTACAACGATAGCGACATGCACCCTGTTTTCCCGAGTGCTACATCTGTTCGTGAAGAGTTGAAGGCTAATGGTTTTTCCGACGCCTTGTCTATGGGTGTTCCAAAAGAATGTGTGCCCTACTATGACTTTGAACCATTGACAGACACGACTAATTATTTTAATTTAGTGATGTTTTCCATCAGGAAATTATCGTTAGAAGAATTAAGTGAAATCTATGAGGTGGGAGAAGGTTTAGAGTTTAGAATAAAAAAAGCTGCCATGACGGCAACAAACTTAGAAAGTTTGATAGATAGTATAAAAACAAAAAGATACACAAAGACAAGAATTAACAGAATTTTGTTAAATTGTGTCATGTCTGTAACAAAAAAAGTTATTAGTATGGTAAATTTTGATTCTAACATGTTATATGCGAGAGTTTTAGGATATAAAAAAGAAAAATCGGCATTATTATCACATGTTTGTAAAAATTCTAAGATACCCGTTATTTTAAAGGCAAAAGATTTTGTGAAAAACGAGCTCTTCATGTATGATATTTTAGCAACCGACATTTATTCGATGTTGGGTAAAAATATTTTGCCTGCCGCAAAGGACTATACCGGTAAATTAATTGTATTATGACACTAAAAATCGCTTAGCGAGCGCTGGTTGCGATCTTTCTTTACCATAATATTGTCTTTGTTCTGCCTGATTATGTTTTTGTATTCATTCATGTAAGAAATAAGGTCTTCTAACACATTAACCGCATAATCGTCTGCATTAAGTTTAATTTCATATGCTTGGCTCTTTGCCTCGTCTATTAATCTGTTAGATTTTTCATACGCTAATTGCGTTACCCTGCTGTCTTCAACCAACTCGTGTAGGCGGTAGTTAGCACCCTCTAAAATTTTGTGTGCCTTGTTTCTTGCATCGTTTATTATGGCTTGTTTTTGATTAATAATTTCACGAGCATAATGTATTTCTTTTGGCAGTACATCGTTTATTTCGTTTAATATGTCTAAGACATAGTCTACTTCTATGGTTTTTTTACCCGAAAAAATAGACTTCTTGCTTTCTTCAATTTCTGTTATTAACTCGTTCATAAGCTCGAAAATTTTCATTCTGTGTTCCCCTTTTGAATTATTTTCAAAACTCCGCTCGGCACATAGTCGCTGTAATCTGCGCCATAAATAATTAACTCTCTTACAACGGTAGAACTGACGTTTTGCATATCATCGTTTGCCATAAGCAAAATTGTATTTGCGTTCGGTAATAATTTTTTATTAACAAAAGCCATCTGCTGTTCTAAAATAAAATCGTTTGTATTACGGACTCCTTTTACTATCACACCGACTTCTAATTCCTTCATAAGATCGGTAAGAAGGCCGTCGGTGCTTACTACACTTGCGTTTTTAATGTTAGCGGTTGCGCTTTTAGCCATTTCTACGCGTTTTTCGGTAGAAAACATATACTTTTTAGCGATATTGTTCAACACGGCAACGTAAACTACATCAAACATAAGGCAAGCCTCTTTGATAAGCATAATATGGCCGTTTGTTATGGGGTCAAAACTCCCCGCAAAAATACAACTTTTTACCATTTTTATCCCTCTAACCTTGCATAGCTTAAATGTGTGATTCCATATTTTTTCCTATTGTATATATATACCCAGTTTGCATCGAGTTGTAACACATTTGAGCTTTCTAATACTAAAATTGTTTCATTGTCTATAAGATTATATTTTTTAAGCAATAAAACCACATTGTCATAATAACCACTATTGTATGGGGGGTCTATAAATACTATATCAAATTTTTGTTTGTTTTCAAAGTATTTTAAAGCGTTTTCATAATCTTTTTTAATTACTTCCGAACTGCTCGAAAATCCGCATTTTGAAATGTTTTTTTCAATGGTTTTTAAAGCATCTTTGTCATGTTCAACAAAAAAAGCCTTTGTCGCCCCCCGCGAAATTGCCTCTAAGCCAAGCGCACCGCTACCGGCAAACAAATCTAACACGGTTGCACCCGGCACGCTGAATTGAATACTCCCAAACAAGGCCTCTTTTACACGGTCGGTTGTTGGGCGCACGTTTTCATCGGGAGGTGAATTTAATTGCATTCCTCTTTTTAATCCTGAAATAATCCGCATATCTTTAAATTATATTTACCTCTTGAGTTATAATTATGTCCATAGAAACATCATGAGAATCTGTGGGCAAGTCTTCCACAATTTGAAAGTCGTAGGCTAAGCCTATACGATAAGCGCTTTTTGCCTGTTTGAAAAACTTATCGTAGTAGCCAAAACCAAATCCCAAACGGTTCTTTTTATTATCGAATGCAACACCCGGTGTTATTATTAAATCGATGACATCGGGTGCAATAAGCTTTTCTTTATCCCATTTCGGTTGTGCCACACCAAAGCGGCTCAACTCGAGAATAGAACTTTTTATGCTCATGGCATACATGGTGTTGTTGTGTACAACCGGCAAATAAACATCTTTATTGTTAAACAACAACCACCCGGTTAGCTTTGCGGTTTTCACTTCGTTGTCAAAGTCGCTGTATATCAAAACGTTTTTTGCGTTTTTAATTTTTTCTGACTCCGTTAACTTATCAAAAATGGCTGAACTTGCATCTTCTATGTATTTAGATGTTAAACTTCTTCGCATATCGAGAATCTTTTCTCTGATAATCTTTTTTTCCATTTATAATTATCCTTTTTTACTCATAAATACGAGGTACTCTATCTGAAAAGTCTAATAAAATTTCGTAATTTATGGTATTGCAGATTGTAGCTATCTCATCTGCTGTAATTTTTTTGTCTTCGATTTCGCCAAGCACCGTCACGGTATCGCCCACTTCTACGCCCGTAAAACCCGTTATGTCTATCATGGTTTGGTCCATACATACCCTGCCGACAATATTCGCAAATTTAGGGCCTTCTTTTGTTTTAACTATCATGCGGCCACGGTTAGAAAGCAAACGGTTGTAGCCGTCGCCATATCCTATCTGTACGGTCGCAATGGTTGCGTCGGCTGTTGTTAGGTGGGTAGAACCATAGCCTATCGGTGTGCCCTTTGCGACTTGTTTAATCTGCGATATTTCCGCAAAAACCTGCATTGCAGGCTGTAATTTAACGTTGTTGGCACAAACCTCGTCCGAAGGGTAACAACCGTACAAAGAAATGCCGTATCTTATGCAGTCGTATGAGAACTCCGGTAGGTCAATAGATGCTGCGCTGTTAGACATATGAATTTTCGGCGAATAACCGGTCTTTTTTAATATTTTCACAAACTCCATGAACTTGTCGTGTTGTAAGCGTGTGAAATCTTTGTTTTGTTCGTCCGCACAGGCAAAATGTGTGAAAACTCCGACCAAATGAATGTTTTTTGAAGATTGCAACGCCAAAATCATCTCTTGTAACTCTTCTTTTGTGCGTATGCCTATCCTTCCCATGCCGGTGTCGATTTTTACGTGGACACACATTTCCTTTTTAGCTTTTTGGGCTATTTTTTGAAGGGTATATATGTCTTGTGCCGAACAAACTGAAAGTTCTAAGTTTAGCGAGACCGCAAGTTCCATCTGCTTATCGTTTGACCGACACATTACCAAAATGGGTAGGTTTATTTTTGCATCTCTTAATGTTATTGCTTCTTCTGCCAATGCAACAGCCAAGCAGCTAACACCTGATGATTCGGCAATCAAAGAGACTTCCTTTGCACCGTGTCCATATGCGTCGGCCTTAACTACCGCTACAATTTCACATGTTTTACCAACTTGTTTTTTTATTTCGGCAATGTTGTTTTCTATTGAATTTTTATCTATCAACGCATATGTTTTGCGGTATAAATTCATACTATCCTCGTTATATCATGTCTTCTGTGAGTAAATTAAGACCGGTATTTTGCAAAAGTTTGTATGCTTTTTCGACCTCGTTAACGTAAAATATTACGATAGCATTTTTATTTCGAGTACCTACAAAAGAATATAGGTACTCTACAGAAATATTGTTTTCTTTTAGTATGGCAAGCACATTTGCAAGTCCGCCGGGTGAGTCTTCCACTTCTATGCCTAAAACTTCTGTCATACTTGCGGTAAAGTTTGCATTGCGGATTACTTCTAAGGCCTTATGTGGGTCGCTCACTATGCAACGCAATATACCGAATTTAGATGTGTCAGCAATAGACAGCGCCTTTAAATCTATGCCACTGTCTGCAATTGTTTTAGTTAGGCTAAACAACCTACCACTCTTATTTTCCACAAAAACAGAAATTTGTTTTATCAACATAACACACTTACCTCACTTTTTTTTGTCTTAATAAAGGCAATTATTAAAGTTTATATCCAAGTAAAAATGCCTTTTCGTTCATATCCTTAAACGAAGGTTTAACGGTATTTTTAATAACATCTAACCATAAATCCTTCTCAATATCCATATTTTTTGCAAGCACGCCGAGCAGTACGGTGTTAACAACCCTAAAGCTACCGGCTTCTTCTGCCAATTCCAATGCGTCTAAAAATACGGCATTGCTATAGTGCGACAAAATTTGCTCTTTTATGTCTGTCGGGTAGTCTACTGCTCCGGTTATTACCGGCATGGGCAATATTTTTTGCGTATTAACATAAACTTTGCCATCGCTTGGACGAACATACGGCAACCAACGAAGGGCCTCTAACTGTTCAAAACCGAGCAATATATCTGCACCGCTAAAGTCTATAACGGGCGAATAAACGTCTTCGCCTAAGTCTCCCATGCGAACAAAGGTGACAACACTTCCGCCCCTTTGCGCCATACCATGAACTTCAGACAGTTTAACGTCATAATTTTTCTCGAGTGCTATTTTGCCAAGCACAACACTTGCCAATAAAGTACCCTGTCCACCTACACCTGCAATTACAATACTTTTCATTTTTCACCTCCGACAATAGCACCAAACGGACAAACATCAACACATAATCCGCAACCAACACAAAGTGCGGAAGAAACTGTCACCGTATTTTCACCTTTAATAAGTGCCGGACAACCGAGTTTCATACATTTACCGCAATTTCTGCAATCGCTTGTTATCTTAAGCGATGGTTTTATAGCATTTTTATCTATGAGTACACAAGGTCTTTTTGCAATAACAACCGAAAGCTCTTCCCTGGCTGTTTCTTCGCTGAGCACTTTTTGTAATTCTTTTAAATTGAATGGGTCTACAACACTGACATTTTTTACTCCCATTGTTTTTACGGTTTCAAGAATATTTACCGCCGGACATGCCTCGCCCTTTGCGTTTTTACCCGTACCCGAGTGCTCTTGATGACCTGTCATACCGGTGGTAGAGTTGTCTACTATGATAACTGTTGAGGTTGCTTGGTTATATATCATGTTTGCAAGGCCGGTTAAGCCGGAGTGCATGAATGTGCTGTCGCCTATTATGCTTACAAGCTTGTTAGCGCCGCCTCTTGCCTTTTCCATGCCATGAGCCATACCCATAGAGCCGCCCATGCACAAAGTTGTGTCAAGCGCGTTTAACGGTGGCAATGCACCTAAGGTGTAACAGCCGATGTCTCCCATGGCAACAAGTTTTAATTTGTTTATCATTGCAAAAACCGCCCTATGAGGACAACCGGGACAAAGAACCGGGGGTCTTTGCGGAAGCATACCAACATCTATCTTATCTGTGTCTTCTGCTAAAAATACTTTTTTAATGTTGTTTACGGTATATTCTCCTTGAAGTGTGAAAAGTTCTTTTCCGCTTACTTCAAGTCCCATAACTTTTATCTGATTTTCAATAAAAGGCTCTAATTCTTCGACCACATAAAGTTTGTCTACCTTCGACGCAAACTCTTTAATCATGTCTTTTGGCAAAGGGTATACCATGCCTAATTTTAATACGCTTGCATTCGGTACGGCCTCTTTAACATACTGATAACAAACACCGCTTGTTATTATGCCTATTTTAGTGTCGTTGTATTCGGCCTTGTTTAAGTCAAAGGTGTTTGCAAATTCGCCCAAATCATTCATGCGTTTTTCAACAACTATGTGTCTGGCCCTTGCCATACCCGGCATCATAACATATTTTTGAACGTTTTTCTCGTAGGGTAAAACCTCGTGCTCTTCCCTTTCGTTTTCGACAACAACACCCCTTGAATGTGAAAGACGTGTGTTTGAGCGAACCAAAACGGGAGTATCGAACTTTTCGCTCAACTCGTATGCTTTTTTCATGAAAGAAATACATTCTGAGCTGTCTGCCGGCTCTAACATGGGCAAATGTGCGCTTCTTGCATAAAACCTTGAATCTTGTTCGTTTTGGCTGGAATGCATTCCGGGGTCGTCTGCTACTATGATAACCAGACCACCGTTAACACCGGTGTAAGACACAGTAAACAAAGGGTCTGCGGCAACGTTTAGCCCAACATGTTTCATGCAACTTAAGGCACGTGCACCGCCATAGCTTGCACCACAGGCAACCTCGAGCGCAACTTTTTCGTTCGGTGCCCACTCTGCGTATATTTCGTCGTACGAAACAATGCTTTCGGTAATTTCGGTACTGGGTGTGCCCGGGTATGAAGAAACTACCCTAACACCTGCTTCGTATGCCCCACGGGCAAACGCTTCATTTCCAAGTAATATTTTTTTCATTTCTCTTCCTCGTTTCAATTATTACGTTTATCGGTTACTCGCTGCGCCTTTCCTTCAAATCGTTTTAAAGAAAATGGCTCTGCAAGTGTAACTTTAACATTCATGTTAAGCATGGTGAAAATATCATGCTTAATTTTTTCTTGTAAGGCCTCTAAGGTTGAATATTTTGTAAGCAAAGAAGGGTCTGCAACTTCAACTTTAACCTCTATTTTGTCTAAATAATTCTCTTTGTATAACACAATTTCATAATGCGGCGCAACTTGCGGAATAGAAAGGATTACGCCTTCTATTTGCGAGGGGAACACATTAACACCGCGTATTATCAGCATGTCGTCTGTCCTGCCCGAAAGTTTCATCATGCGGGTGGAAGTCCGAGAACATTTACAAGGCTCGTCTGTCAATGAAGTTATGTCTTTTGTGCGATACCTGAGAATCGGTAAGGCTTGCTTTGTAAGCGATGTAATTACGAGTTCTCCCTGTTCTCCCATCGGCAGCGTAGCATTCGTGTTAGGGTCTATTATTTCAGACATAAAATGGTCGTCTGCTATGTGCATACCGTTTTGGATATAACATTCCCCCGAATAGCCCGGCCCTAAGACTTCTGAAAGTCCATAGTTTTCGGTGTCCATTATTCCCAAATATTTTTCTATTTGCTGTTGCATTTCTTTTGTGTGGCCTTCGCCGCCGAACATGCCTATGCGCAATTTAATTTTTTCACGATCAATTCCCTTATGATTCATAGCCTCACCCATAAAAAGTGCATATGAAGGCGTGCTTAAAAGCACGGTGCTCTGAAAATCCTGCATAATTTTCAACTGACGGTCGGTGTTACCGCTTGAAATGGGTAA
>CAYJNC010000033.1:11105-11796 GCA_964371185.1 uncultured Christensenellaceae bacterium | reverse complement strand
AGTGATATGCCCGGCATACAATTATATTCGAGTAAATTTCTTGACCAAAAAAGACCCCTTAAAAAAGGCATTTTATAGAATGCTTTTTCTTGACATGCTTTGCAAAATGAAGTATATATAAATTAAGAGTTGATAGACTTATTAGCATATCAACTCTTAAAACTTATCATAGAAAATCCGCTTTTACAGACTTTTATTCACGGACCCCAAGGCTTAACCAAGCCTTTTTTGCTATGTGCGTTAGCACTCTGATATTATCAAAACTCATCTTTTTTCAGGCTCATTCAGGTACGATTCAGGTATGGTTTCAACAATAACCTACCCAAAATCGGCAAGCTTCTAACCATTCTACCACTTGCCAAGGTGTTCGTACAGTGGTAGAATATTGGTAGCAAAATGGTAGAAAGGACATACAACATGGAACACGAAAATCAATTTATTGAATACAAACGAGAATATACTGATGATATTAAAAAAACAATAATAGCTTTTGCAAATACCCTCGGTGGTAAAATATATATTGGTATCAACGACGATCTCAGCATTCAAGGTGTTAATGATCCGGACACAACTATGCTTAGACTGACAAACATGGCTCGCGATTCCATCAAACCTGATATTACTATGTTTTTGAATTATAATATTGAAACAATCGAAGGCAAGTTTGTTGTTGTTTTGGAAGTTCAAAAAG
>CAYJNC010000033.1:0-11095 GCA_964371185.1 uncultured Christensenellaceae bacterium | reverse complement strand
CCGAAGGTGTGTTTGTAAGGCAAGGTGCATCTTCTGTTCCTGCAACAGAAACAATAATCTTAAAGATGATAAAAGAAACATCCGGAGACGATTACGAAGACGCCCGTTCACTTAATCAAAATTTAACATTTAAGTTTTGCAAAGATGAGTTTGCTTTAGCCGGATTAAAATTTAAAAAGGAACAAATGCGTTCACTGCATTTTATCAAAGATGATTTATTATATAGCAATTTAGCTTGTTTGCTTTCCGAGCAATGTGTTCACACAATTAAAATAGCTGTTTTCGAGGGCACCAATAAAAATATATTTAAAGATAGATTTGAATTTAGCGGCTCGTTATTTAAGCAAATGCGTGAATGCTTTGACTATATAGATAAGAATAATCGTATAAGATCAGAAATCGCCGGACTTACTCGAATCGACCACCGTGACTACCCCCAAATAGCTATTAGAGAAGCACTGTTAAATGCTCTTGTCCATAGAGACTATTCATTTAGCGCAAGTACACTCATAAGCATTTTTGATGATAGAATTGAGATAGTCACAATCGGCGGTCTGCTTCGTGGCATTTCTATGGAAGATATGACGCTTGGCGTCTCTATTCTTAGAAATAAGAACTTAGCAAATGTATTTTTTAGGCTAAAACTTATCGAAGCTTATGGCACCGGTGTTCTAAAAATAATTGAAAGTTATAAACCTTTTCCCGGTATGGAGCCACTTATCGAAACTACAGATAACGCATTTAAAATTACAATCTTCAACACTAATCATAAGCATCATAAAATTAAACATGTAAACAATAAATCATTAACCGAAACCGAAAACAAAATTGTCAATCATTTTAAAGATTCAGAAAAATTTAAAAGGGTTGACGTTGAAAATCTACTTTCGATTTCAAGAACAATGGCTACTAATCACATTAAGTCACTTTTAGAAAAAGAAGTACTAATCGCACAAGGTAGCGGAAAAAACACGGTGTATTTGCTTAATGTAGAAATGTAACCTATTTAAGTTCCCACATTTTACATCGAAAGACCTTGAAAACCCAATTCAAACACTTGTGCGGGCTAATCATTTACATGATGTACTATTTTTTTCATCATAACACCGTCATAAAGCTATCTCTATTAGCCAATATTCTAAAAAAACCTATGCAAGAACTTTTCCCTCATATAACATAACACGGCAACAAATTTTATGTTGCCGTGTTTTTTTATTAGGAATACTAAATCTTGAAAATACTTATTATTATAGAAAATCCGGATCGATCTCCACTCTAACTTCGCCACCGTTGCTCCCTGTGAAAATCGCTTCGTTATTCTTAACGCTAACAGTTTTGACATGTCCAAACGTTTCGTCTATCGGAAATACTCCGTTAGCTAATTTAAACTCATATCTTTCATCGCTTTTCATATCTATCACTGTTGCGTATCCGGCTTTGCTAACGTCGTTTAATTCTCTGCTCGCCTTCACACCAAAGTGAAAATATGAAGTAGTTTCTTCTATTCCGAGCACAGTTCCAAACGTTCCGTTCCACGGTTCATAGTGTCTGCCGTCATGAGACATCCAAAGCATTGTGTGTTTTAGCATCTGTTTATTTTTAAATTGAAAATATACGTATCCATCATTTTTGTAGGTAAGCGTAGTATACCCAATTTTTTCTTCATCATTGCTTGTGATTAGTACAACATCATCAAATCCACGATTAATAGGTTGTGCCAACACATCTACTTTTGTGTCGTATAATGTGTCAAGAATATTACTCTTACTCTTTTGATTTAGCTTTAAAAGCGTGTATCCACCATTTTCGGGGTTTTCAATATATGCATTCGGACTAAAAAATTCGCCGTTCGAGCACACATGAACTTTTGTTTCACCAACCGAATCCGTGAGTCTAAACATAGGATGATAAGCAACCGGGTATTCCCCCTGTGCGCCGCTCACAATGTTGTTTTCATAAACTACACCATTCTTAACACACACATTTTTGTCGATTGTAATGTCTGCAAAACTATATTTCATATGCAAACTGCTCTCGGTACTCTCACAAACTTCCCAAATGTCATTTGCACACAAACCGTGTCCCGGATGAACCGTTCCGCTCACACCTTCAGCATCGCCACCCATAGGGAAGCAAAAGAAATTTCCTCTGAATGTATTCAGCAGCATTGCATCTTGCGAAAAATACTTATCCCACCAAGGAGCAATAAGGAACGGAGTCATTCGCTTGCCTTCATTATTAAACACAGTTGTAACATTTCCTCCGAGCGGAGTAATGTATACTTCTGTTTGTCCTTCCTTTAAAACTACAGACGTTCTACCATAATGAACTACATTATTCATGTATTGTCACCCCTATTGTTTTTCGCTCAGCGATACTGCCATTATGATAATCGCACCTTTAACAATCATCTGTATTTGCGACGAAACTCCGAGTATTACAAGGCCGTTTCCTATTATCATTATAATTAAGCATCCGACTATCGTATTGACAATCTTCCCTTTGCCGCCATACAGGCTCGTTCCACCCAATATAACAGCCGTAATAGCGTCCATTTCCACACCTGCACCAATTTCGGGACGAGCATTTGATAACCTTGCCGTCATCATCAAACCTGCTACTGCAGAAAATACACCTACCAAAACATATACAAGTATGATTATTTTGTCTGTCTTTATTCCGGAATATTGTGCCGCTACTTTGTTTCCACCTACTGCCTTTACCGCACTACCAAACGAAGTATGATTAAGCAAGATTATTGAAATAACAAATAGTAGTATCATCCAAAATACTGAAGACGGTAATCCGGCAATTGTTCCGTTACCCCAAAGCTGCACAAATTCCTCGTTGTTTACAACAACAGGTTTTGTTTCGGTTACAGTCATAGCTATACCACGAACAATGCCTTGCATTCCTAATGTAACAAGGAAAGATGGGATTTTTGCCTTTGCTACCAATATACCATTTAACACACCAACTGCCAAACCGGTTGCCAAAGCAAACACTGTCGCAAGAAAAATTCCCAAACCCGCTTGCAGGGTGAATCCTACCACTATACCCGTAAGCCCTACCACCGAGCCTGCAGATAAGTCAATATTTGCTGTGGTTATAACAAACGTCATTCCGAATGCTATAACAGCAGTAATTGCTATTTGCCTAAGTATTGTTTCAAAATTATCTAACGTAAAGAAATTTTCGGATAATAGAGAAAATGCTATTATCAAAACAACAAGCATTATATATACAAACCAGTTTCTCCAGTTAAATTTTGATTTTGTTAAAGTTTTTTGCATTATAACTACGCCTCCTTATTTTTTGCTTTGTCCTGCATAATCGTATACATAACATCATTTTGAGTAGTCTCTAAAACATCAGCAATTATCTTAAAATCATTCATAATAAGCACCCTATCGCTGTGCGACAATACCTCAGGCATTTCTGAGGATATCAATATTACCGAAAGCCCACTTTCGCTCAAATTACGAATTGTTTTATGAATTTCAGTTTTTGAATTAATATCTATTCCAACTGTTGGTTCATCTATTATCAATATTTTGGGGTTTGCGGCTAACCACTTTGCAATAACAATTTTTTGCTGATTACCACCCGATAATTGACCTGCAACCTTATTTTCGCTTTCTGTTTTGATGCCAAACTCTTCAATATTTTTCTTTGCAAACTCTTTCATTTTCTTTTTGCTTTGTATACCTGCCTTTGAAAATGATTTTAATACAGGTAATGTTAAATTTTCTTGAATTGTATGCATTAATACAAGCCCCTGCAGTTGTCTTGATTCGGGAACCATTGCAATACCATTGTTTATTGCGTCTTCAACACAGTTTATTTTAACAGGCTTACCTTCAATAACAATCTCCCCGGAATCTATTGTATCTATACCGAATATCAAACGCATCAATTCGCTTCTACCACTGCCCATCAATCCTGCAATTCCTAATATTTCCCCTTTTTTCAAAGAAAAACTAATGTCTTTAAACATTCCTTTTTTAGAAATATTTTTCACTTCTAATATTCTTTCTTCGCTTACTTTTCTAACTTCCTTAGACTTATCATGTAACTCTACATCTCTGTTTACCATCATCTTAACTACTTCTTGCATGGTAACATCGGCCATTTTTACTGTGTCAACATATTTTCCGTCTCGCAACACAGTCATTCTGTCGGCCAGCAACTCAAGCTCGTTCATTCGATGAGAGATATAAATAATTCCTATTCCTTCTTTTTTAAAATCATTAACTATCTTGAAAAGTTTAGCCGTTTCATTTTCCGTTAATGCCGATGTAGGTTCGTCTAAAATCAATATTTTTGGTTTTACGGATACAGCTTTAACAATTTCTGCTAATTGTCTTTTTGCCATAGGCAAATCAGCGATCATATCCGTTCCTTTAATTTCGGTTATATTATATTTTTCAAGTATTTCATTTGTTTTTTGCAACATCTTTTTTTTGCTTAGAAGTATTTTTGAAACATTCGACTCCTTGCCTAAAAAAACATTCTCGGCAACAGTCATATGCGGCACTTGGCTTAATTCTTGGAATACGGCAGATACTCCAACATGGCTCGCTTTCAGAGGATCTTTAATGCTCACTTTTTTTCCCTCTATAAAGATTTCACCTTCATCTTTTTTAACAATACCCATAAGAGCTTTTATCAATGTAGATTTTCCCGCACCGTTTTCTCCTACAAGCGCATGTATTTCTCCGTGTAAAAGATTAAAAGACACATCATCAAGTGCTATAACTCCCGGATATTTTTTTGTAATACGTTTCATTTCAAGCAATATATTATCTGTCATTTTTTCTCCCTTCCTTAATGGTATTATACAAGGGGAGATTTCTCTCCCCCGTATATTCAATATTTACATTAAGTCTTCAGGCATTTCTGTCCGCATAATTCTGTTCCAGCTTCTCTCCATAGATTCTGCTGTTACAAGTTCTCCGGGAACCATAACATACGGCGGAGCTTCTTCACCGGCAAGTGCCAATATACCGATCAACGCTTCAGCTTTGCCTTGATCATAAGGATGTTGTCCACCTATTGCTACAAGTGTATCGCCTTGTACAAGTGCATATGCAGAGTCTACCGAAAGGTCTACGCCCGCTACTTTTACATCTTTATCCAAATTCTGGATAACACCTGCGCCCGCCATTGCACCGCCATCAACAAAGTACCAAATACCTTTTAAGTCAGGATGTGCAACCAAAAGGTTTTCTGTAATAGTTGCCGCTTCATCAGGAGTTAAGAAACCTTGTTCGTCAACAACTTCGATGCCCGGGAATTCTGCAAATGCATCCATTGCGCCTTCATAGCGTTGATCTACGTGATATAAGCTTGCTTTATATTTCATAACAGCAACTTGGCCTTCGCCGCCAATTTCTTCTGCTAATTTTCTTGCAGATGCTTTACCATTAACATAGTCGTTTGCTGTACCCATGCCCGCATAATCTACTCCATGTTCAAAACCTGTAGGAATTGCGTCTATGAACGAAAGTTTGATGCCTGCGTCAACTGCTTTTTGAAGAACCGGAGCAGCAGCATCTTTATCAAGAACAAAGCAAATCATCAGGTCGGGTTTTAAATCTATTATAGTTTCATAGTCAGAAATTTGTTTTTCAACGTCAAGCTCTGCATCTGTGATTGTAAGGATTTCTACACCATATTTATTTAATATTTCTTCAATACCTCTAATTTGAAGTGTAGACCAGTCTTGTGCTGTTGTATGTAATGATACTGCAGCTGTAAATCCACCTTCTTTTACTTTGTTGCCGATTTCTTCGCTAACCATAGCTTCAAGCTCAGCAAGTCCGATAGGTGTTTCTCCGTTAGGTCCTACACCTTCGATGGGTTGAACTTCGTCCAAATCATCGGGTACGATTGGCAACCATTCTGTTTCTTCCAAAGCAACTTCGCCTTCTACAACTTCAGTTTCTGCTTCTACGGCAGGTTCTGCTGCTTCCTCGGCAGGAGCCGCTTCGCTTGTTTCAGGCGTTTCTGCCGTTTCTGTTGTTTGTGCAGGTGCCGCGCAACCTACAAACAGTGTCATTGTTAGAACTATGCTAACAACCAATAATAATGCTTTTTTCATATTCTTCCTCCGAAATATTATATTTTTTTAAGCATTGCTTAAACTTAATTCGCTTTTGTCCATATATGGTTCTTCTTCATCCATACACTTATCGTTAGCCGTATTACTATAATGCTAACTCTAAAATTTTAATCACATCTTGCTTGTCTAATACCTTAAATGCACCAATAGTACCACCTTTTGTTGCAAGCTCAGCCACTTTATCAAAATCTTTATCGTCTATATCTATGTCCGAAAGTCTTGTCGGCAGTCCTAATCCCTTAAAGAATTCTTCAACTTTCGCAATACCTTGCATAGCAATATACTCTAAATCATCAAAAGATTCATCTACGCCCATTACTTTTATTGCAAATTGTACAAACCTATTAATATTATCCTTATACACATATTTCATCCATGCGGGTGTCATAATTGTAAGCCCCGCTCCATGTGCCATATCGTACAATGCTCCGAGCGGATGTTGTATAAGATGCGTTGCCCAATCTGCCTGACGTCCCATATTTTCAAGTGTATTGTTACCAACCGAACCAGACCACATTATCTCTGCACGAGCATCATAATCTGTTGGGTTATTCATAACTTTTGGCGCATAGCATAATACGTTTTTCAAATTCGCTTCGCATAACCTGTCGCTCAAATCCACATTTTTTGTTTGTGTGAAATATCTCTCAAGAATATGAGAAAACATGTCTGCAATTCCACAAGCAGTCTGATATTGTGGCAAACCATATGTCAAGCAAGGGTTTAATATTGCAAACTTTGGCCTCATCAAATCGCTTGCACCAATAGCCTTATCATTAGTTTTTTCGTTTAATATTATGCTTCCGTCGCTTGTTTCACTACCGGCCGCCGGAATCGTTAATATTACACCTACCGGGGCAACATCTTTTATTACTGCTTTTCCCGTAAAGAAATCCCATACGTCTCCGTCATATCTGATACCCGTTGCAATAGCTTTTGCGGCATCTATTACACTACCGCCGCCTACCGCTAAAATAAAATCAATATTTTCTTTCTTACACAATTCTATACCTTCATACACGTGATCGAGCCTTGGATTCGGTTTCACTCCGCCCATCTCTATTGCTTCGATTCCATATTGTTCAAGGCTACTGTATATACTTTCTTTTATTCCTATCAAATTTAAAAAATCATCACCGTAATGTAAAATCAATATTTTGTTTGCATACGGTTTAATAAGTTTACCGATTTCATTTTCTGTATCCTTCCCGAATACAATTCTGGTCGGATTAAAATATTCAAAATTAATCATAATTATTTCCTTTCACTTTACACGTGTTAACTAACACTCCAAAAAAAATATCTCTGTCGACTTACTTTTCCGAAATATTATACCTTGCATCATTCTTATAAAACACAGGTATTTTTTCTAACGGAGCATCTATTTCGTACGTTGCTCCACCGGCGTATTCTTTTCCGTCAAACGCATCTACCCAAGTTGCACCTTTCGGTAAGTATACCCGTCTGCTTCTTGCCTTGTATTTTAGCACAGGTGCTACAAGCATGTCGCTTCCGAACATAAATTCATCGCCTATATCAAAACACTGTTTATCATCAAAATCATAAAACAACGGTCTCATAACCGGATCTCCGGTTTTTGCGGCATTAGCCATTTGTTCCATAATGTATTCCTTAATGTTTTCTCGAACAAATAGGTAGTTACTTAAAATCTCATATGCTTTTTCCCCAAAGCTCCACACTTCATTCGGCCCACCACTTCTCCAAGAACCCGGAGCAGGTTCCGGTAATCTGAAACCGTGTAGCCTGAATATTGGGCAAAAGCAACCGTACTCAAACCATCTGATCATAAGCTCTCTGAACATTTCGTCTTGTGGATCACCATTAAAGAATCCGCCGATATCTGTTGTCCACCACGGTACTCCGCAAAGTGCCATATGCAAACCAACTTTAACCTGCTTTTCAAGCGATTCAAAGGTAGAGGCAATGTCTCCCGACCACGCAACCGTACCAAAGCGTTGTGATCCATGCCAGCAACAACGAAGTAAATTTACTATGTCTTTTTTTCCTTCTTTTTTTAACCCTTCATAATATGCCTGCGCATATCTATACGGATAAATACCGCTTACTTCAAGGCCGTTACCCTCATAATAACGCACATTTTCAAATTGATACGGACGAATCTCCGGTTCCGCTTCATCTAACCAAAACATGTCTATTCCATAATCATAGTAATTCTTTTTGCATGTATCCCACAAAAATTCTCGACTTTCCGGGTTAGTAACGTCTATGTACGTTTCGGGTCCTTTAAACATGAAGAACACATTCACTCCACGTTCGGGCTTTATTAACATATCGTTTTTAACCATATACTCGTAGTTTTCACTCTCCGGATCAACTGTCGGCCATACAGAAACCATAAGCACTATATCCATGGCTTTAAGTTCGTCTACCATAGCTTTAGGATCCGGCCAATATTGTGGATCAAACTTCCAATCACCCTGTTGTGTCCAGTGGAAGAAATCTATAACTATTACCGAAATAGGTAAATTCCTCTTTTTATATTCTCTTGCAACAGTTAATAGTTCTTCTTGCGTTTCGTATCTTAGCTTGCATTGCCAAAAACCTGCCGCCCATTCGGGTAACATGGGTGATTTCCCAACTAAATCCGTGTATTTTCTAACAATTTCTTTTGTGCTATCCTCGGCAATAACAATATAGTCTAATTGTTTTGAAGCACGTGCATTCCACTTTGTATGGTTGTTAACAAGGTCTGCTTGTCCAACAGCCGGGTTATTCCACATGAATCCGTAACCTATTGAAGAAACAACAAACGGAATAGAGCATTGAGTGTTTTTATGTTGAAGTTCTATGGTGCAACCTTTTAAATCGAAACAATTATTCGCATGTTGCCCCATGCCATATAGTTTTTCATCTGCATTAGGTTTGAAATACAGAGAGATTTCAAAACTGTCTGTGCTTAGTGCATTGTAATCCCTTGCCGGCCTTAAGGGCACCGTGTGCTCTCTTTCATCTATCCAAGACTCTTTCAACAATACTGTTCCGTCAGCTTTATAATAATTTACAGTTCCGTCTATTAATATTTCAGCCTTAATGTTTCCATTGATAATTTCGGCTCTTTGTTCAGACATATTTATCGTCACATTCGAAGGCTTTGCAGGCAACAATGTCCAATTGATGTCTTCTATTTTGTTTCGCTTAGTGGATCTAAATCTAAGGCAATTCTCGCCATATGGTTCAATCCATACGATTTCACCATATCCTTTCCACATAATTTTATTGTTTTCTTTAAATAATCCGTGCATGTTTCCTCCTCTGAATATTTTGCTTTCCTACACATACTCTTGCGTAAAAAACTCTAAATTTCCACTCATAATAATATCTAATCTTGAATAATATTTCTTTTTAGTAAAGGGTTTGCCATAACATAGTTTATCGAAAAACAGTTTTACCGCCTGATATGTCTGTCCGCATAAATCTTGGAATATTATAGCATCAATAACTGACGTTTCAATAAAATTGCTATTTTCCTCAAAAAGGTCAAAACCAACAAGTTTCACATCTTGTGCCCTATTTGCCATAATAAGAGCTTTAGATATTTCTTGCAGACGATAGGTAATGTCAAATATTCCCTGAATATTTTCTGCTGTTTCATAAACATGGTCATATACATGTTTTCCGGTAGATAAATTTGTATCTACCGTTGTAACTTCAATATCTTTATAAGATTTAATCTTTTCCAAAAAGCCATTGTATCTGTACTGTATATCTCTATTTACTTTTATTTCATCACCAACCAATATTTGAAGTTTGCCTTTTTTAAGAATTTTCCCCATAACTTCTGCCGCAAGGTATCCACTTTTAAAATAGTCTATTCCAACATATGAATCGTGTTTATCACTGATAACATCTCTACTCAACATAATAATACTGCAACCGTTCAGCTTCATTTCCTCAACTTTTTCGCACATTATATCTGTGTCGCAAGGTGCAATAATAAAATCTCTAATACCTTCTTCGTATAACACATCGATAATTTCCAATTGTCCTTTTGCATCGGCAATGTCAACTTCTCTGATTATAAGAGTTAATCCATGGTCTGAAAACTCGGCCTTCGCCCTGCTTAAACCAACATTTACAATCTTATGAAAATAGTCTGCGCTGTGTGAACGAAACCCTACGTATGCAACACTGTAACTTTTATTCAACGCCAAATTTCTGGCATTTTTATTCTGAACATACTTGTACTCTTTTAAAGTATTTAAAACTCTTTGCTTTGTCTTATCTGCAACAAAGCCTTTGTCATTTATTACTTTATAAATAGTAGTCCTCGATATATTTATCTCTTTAGAAATATCTTCTAATGTTACTCTTCTTTCGCCCATGTCGATTCCTCATTTTTTAGGTATGCCTGTCTCTTTATCGCCCATTCACAAAATTCACAAAGTGTTCGGTTAACATTGTCTTCAATTAGTTAACACGTGTTAACTAATTGAAGTATATTATATATTTAGTTTCTTGTCAACACTTTATTTTAAATTTTAAAAATAAGCAAATTAATTAAATTTTTCTTCTGATTTTTGATTATAATATTTCGTTATTTCTATTAAATAACCACACTTGTTTGAAAACAATATATAACTATATATATCACCGGTTTGCAAATTACAAAAAACGAACACCACCGGTTGATGGGCAGATTAAAGTTTGTCATAAATGTAGCGGTTCTTACATCTACGAACCTTCCTATTAAATCCTATAATTTAAACATCAAAAAACAAGGCAACATTTTTTTATATTGCCTTGCTATTTAAATTTTATTCGTTAAATAACATCTGCATAAACAACTACTCATTATTAAAAATCTACCGCATTTTAACGTTTTTCTTGCTATAATTATTTCTCCATACCCTTGCGTATGTTCTCATAACTACCATTAAAAAATACACAACTTTTTACACAAACCGTGCACCCATAATTATTTGAAAAAGG
>CAYJNC010000032.1:10562-11968 GCA_964371185.1 uncultured Christensenellaceae bacterium | reverse complement strand
TAAAATATATATACAGTGAGACATCTCATAAAAAGGAAAGGTGACACACATGTACGATAGTAAAATGAAGTCTGAAGACTTAGACGAACTCTTTTGTGCTATTTGCTCCCTGAAAAACGAGCAAGAATGCTATATGTTTTTTGAGGATCTATGCACCGTAGGCGAGCTTACGGCTATTGCTCAGCGTTTTAAAGTAGCAAAAATGCTAAACGAAAAAACAACTTGCCAAGTAATAGCCGATAATACCGGGGCTTCAACGGCCACCATTTCAAGAGTAAACAAATGCCTACATTATGGAACGGGCGGATATCGCCTTGTTTTGAATCGAAAGGAAGAGGGAAAATAAATTGTTGAAGTTAAATGACAGACAGCAACAAGCGGTAGATACTACGCAAGGTGCGGTTCTTGTTCTTGCAGGTGCGGGAAGCGGCAAGACTCGTGTTCTTACCAACAGGGTCGCAAATTTAGTACAATCTCAATTGGCAAAGCCTTGGGAAATTTTGGCGATAACATTTACAAACAAGGCGGCCGCCGAAATGCGAGAACGTATTGAAAAAGAAGTCGACTTTGATATTAAAGACATGTGGATAAGCACTTTTCATGCGATGTGCGTGCGTATGCTCCGACGTTATGCCGATAAATTAGGCTACACCTCACAATTTTTAATATACGATGTGATAGACACCCAAAGGGTTATAAAAAACATCATCAAAGAAATGGGTTTGTCTGACAGCAAAATGTTTAACGAAAAACTCATCAAAAATATTATAAGCAAATTTAAAAACGACGAACAAGGCCTTACTTTTGAAGGTTACGTGTCGGAGTTAAACCCGATGATATCAGACTATGCTCAAGATATTTATTCAGAATACCAAAGAACACTAAAACAGCAAAACGCAATGGATTTTGACGATTTATTATTGAACACATTAAAACTTTTAGAAACAGACCAAGAAGCCCGTGAATACTATCAGAATAAATTCAAATATATATTGGTAGACGAGTATCAGGACACAAACATGGTTCAATACAGCCTTGTGAAAATTCTTTCGGAAGGTTACAATAATTTGTTTGTGGTTGGCGATGACGACCAGTCTATATATGCATTCAGAGGCGCTAACATAAGAAACATACTCGAATTCGAAAAAGATTTTCCGGGTGCTATAGTCATACGCTTAGAGCAAAATTACAGGTCCGACAAGAGAATTTTAGATCTTGCCAACTGTATCATAAAAAACAACAAAGGCAGAAAGGGAAAAACCCTTTTCAGCGACATAGAAACGGGCGAAAAACCTTTAATCTATACTGCGCAAACCGAAAGCGACGAGGCAATGCGCATAGCGCAAGACATTCAACGTCTTACGCAATTAGAAGTAGATAAAAAAGACCACAAAGACATTGCAATA
>CAYJNC010000032.1:6289-10552 GCA_964371185.1 uncultured Christensenellaceae bacterium | reverse complement strand
GAAAAGAAATTAAAGACATTGTTGCCTACTTAAACATTATTTCAAATCCGGCGGCAGATTTGCATTTACTACGTATTATCAACGTTCCCAAAAGGGGAATTGGCGATGCAAAAGTTGCAATGTTGCAATCTTTAGCGACACAAAACGATATTCCTATCTTAGAAGTGTTAAAGAATGCCGACACCTTGATAGCCGATAAAGCCCTTAAAAAGAAGGCGATAGAGTTTTATTCTCTATACACCGAGTTGGCAGACGATCATGAAAACATGCCGGCACATGAAATTATAGAAAATGTATTTGAAAAAAGCGGATACAAGCAAATGTTAGAGGAAGAAGGCACCCCCGAAGCACAGATGAGGGCAGAAAATGTTGCCGAACTCATAAACTCTGCATATAAAAAGGCGGAATCGGACGAAGAACTTTTGTTTGCCGATTTCCTACAAAACATAACGCTCATTTCCGAGTTAGACAGTTTAGACGAAAAAGGTGGCGTAACACTCATGACTATGCACGCCGCAAAAGGCTTAGAATACGATGTTGTTTATTTGGTTGGAATGGACGAAAACATTTTCCCATCACAAAGGGCAATAGAAGAAGATGCCTTAGAAGAAGAGAGAAGACTCCTATACGTTGCAATAACACGTGCAAGAAAACGTTTGATGTTGCTTAATTGTCAAGTTAGGCAAATATATGGACGTCAACAGCCTTCTTTGCCTTCTCGTTTTATAGAAGAAATAGACACAAAATTAATAGAAGACATAAGCCCAGTTGTCCGCATGACATCTGCTAAGGCTGCTGAAAAACAAGTGCTATTTACCGGCGGTATGCAGTGGAAAAAAGCTAAGCCCAAATCTGTCTCGTCCGAGTTTGCCGAAGGAATGAGCGTTTCTCATCAAACTTTCGGAGAAGGTGTGATTAAAAGTGTTGCGGGCGAGGGTGATTCAAGAGTTGCAACCGTAAAATTTGCAAATGTTGGCGAAAAGAAGATGTTTTTGGCTTTCGCTTCATTAGAAATATTGGAGAAATAATCAATGAGTACCATGCGTGAACTTGTCGACAAACTTAATGACTATGCTTACAAGTATTATGTATTAGACGCACCAACCGTTTCAGACGGTGAGTACGACAGATTATACGAAGAACTTGTCTTACAAGAAAAAAATGAAGGTTTGATATTTAAAGACTCCCCAACAAAACGTGTTGGGGGGGCTTTATTATCGGGCTTTGAAAAACATTCCCACATTGCACCGCTATATAGCTTAGACAAGGCTCAAAGCATAGAAGAGCTTTTTTCTTGGCAAGACAGGGTTTCAAAAGCCACCAAAGAAGAACTTCCGGAAATTGAATACACGGTAGAATACAAATTCGACGGGTTGACTGTAAATTTAACCTACGAAAACGGTTACTTGCAAAAAGCCACCACAAGGGGAGACGGTCAGACGGGCGAAGTTGTCACCGAACAAATTCTAACCATAAAATCTATACCCTTAAAAGTTAAGTATTTGGGTAAGATGGAAGTGCAAGGCGAAGTTATAATGCGGCTGTCGGCTCTTAAAAAATATAATGCCGATGCAAAAGAACCCCTTAAAAACGCAAGAAATGCGGCGGCGGGTGCAGTTAGAAATTTAGATCCTAACGAAACCGCTAAAAGAAAATTAGACGCATTTTTTTATAATGTAGGCTACATTGAGGGAAAAGAATTTGCAACTCAACAAGAAATTATGCAGTTTTTACACGATAATCATTTTAGGGTAAGCAATTTTACCGCCTGTTATTCCTCTGTAGAACAAATAAAAAATGCAATAAACTCGGTTGAACCCGTACGGGAACAACTCGATTTTTTAATAGACGGCATGGTAATCAAAGTAAACGACATAAAACTACGGGAAATTTTGGGCTATACTCAAAAATTCCCCAGATGGGCAATAGCCTACAAATTTGCCGCACAAGAAGAGACAACAGAGGTCATAGACGTCGCATGGGACGTTGGACGTAGTGGAAAGCTAACACCTACTGCAATATTAGAACCGGTCGAAATCGGCGGTGTCACCGTAAAAAGGGCGACGCTGAATAATTACGAGGACATACAAAGAAAGGCCGTTAAAATAGGGTCAAGGGTCTTTATCAGAAGGTCTAACGATGTTATACCGGAAATTTTAGGTGCCGTTTCAAAAGAAGACGGTTCACCAATTATAAAGCCGGAAATTTGCCCATCTTGCGGCACCGTTCTTACAGAGAAAGGTCCAAATTTATTTTGTGAAAATTCGCTGTCTTGTGCGCCACAGCTTATTGCTCGTTTGGTTCACTTTGCCTCTCGTGATGCAATGAACATAGAGTATTTAAGCGAAAAAACTATTGCACTGTTGTATTCACAACTAAACATAAAGGACATTGCTGCAATATATTCTTTAACCGAAGACATGCTTATTAATCTTGACGGATTTGCAATCAAGCGGACGCAGAACATACTCGAATCCATAAGCAACAGCAAAGAACCTCAACTAAAGAATTTCATTTACGCCTTGGGAATTTCAAATGTCGGCAAGAAAACTGCCGGCGATTTGTCGGCTAATTTTTCAACATACGAAAACATAAAAAATGCAACGATAGAAGATTTAATCGCCATCAAAGACATCGGCGAGGTGGTTGCAAAAGACATTGTGGATTTCTTTAGCTCAGATGCCAGACTGCAAGTTTTGGAAGAATTATTTTTAGCCGGGGTTTCACCAAAAGAAGGAGAAGCCGTACCAAAAGAAGGAGTATTCTATGAAAAAACATTCGTTTTGACGGGCACACTTGTTTTATATACAAGAAAAGAAGCTCAACAAGTTATCGAGAGTTTAGGCGGAAAAGTAACTTCGTCCGTTTCAAAAAACACAGATTTCTTATTGGCCGGTTCTTCTGCAGGGTCTAAACTGAAAAAAGCACAAGACTTAAACATAAAAGTTCTGAGCGAAGAGGATTTCAAAACACTGCTGAGCGCCGAACAAGACGTTTAATTATGTTGCTTATTGTGGTATAATAAAATTTAAACATATAGTTAAAAAAGGAAGGAAAATTATGCGTGTAACAATAGAAGAAGTAGAAAAAATTGCATCGCTATCAATGCTTAGCCTAACAGACGAGAAAAAGAAGATGATGCAAAAAAATTTAGAAGATATTTTAGAACATGCAAAAAAATTAGATGAGTTAGACACAGATGGTGTAGAACCAACCTCATACATTTTACAGCAACAAAATGTAGTCAGGGAAGACAAACCCGGCGAGGTTTTTTTACGAGAAGACATGTTAAAAAATGCACCCGAACAACAAGACGGTTTTTTCGTCGTTCCTAAAACAGTAGAATAAGCGGGAGGGATACAAAACATGGATTTAACATCTTTAAACATAGAACAAGCACATAACATGCTTAAAAACAAAGAAGTTTCTTCAGAAGAGCTTACAAAAGCATTTTTAAACAGAATAGAAAATGTAGAGCCTTCCGTGAACGCCCTTACCTCTGTTTGTTGCGAGCAGGCAATAGAATCTGCAAAGGCAGTAGACAAAAAAATTGCGGCCGGCGAAGAAATAGGAAAATTAGCAGGCATACCCACCATAATTAAAGACAATATTTGCACAAAAGACATTCGTTCTACGGCATCGTCACGTATGCTTAGCAACTACACACCTGTTTATGATGCAACCGTTATAGAATCTTTAAAACAGCAAGACTATGTCCTTTTGGCAAAGGCAAACATGGATGAATTTGCTATGGGGTCTTCAACAGAAACATCATATTTCGGCATTACAAAAAACCCTTGGGATTTAAACAGGGTACCGGGCGGTTCGTCGGGCGGTAGTGCGGCTTGTGTGGCAGCAGACGAGGCCATATTTGCACTCGGTTCGGACACCGGCGGTTCTGTTCGTCAGCCGGCTTCTTTTTGCGGTGTTGTAGGCTTAAAACCAACCTACGGAACGGTTTCTCGATTCGGTCTGATGGCATTTGCATCTTCGCTCGATCAAATCGGACCGCTTACAAAATCGGTAGAAGATTCTGCAACCGTTTTAAATGCGATAGCAAAGAATGACAAAAAAGATTCTACCTCGGCCATAATGGATTATCCTACTTACGGCGAAGGCATGAAGCAAGACATTTCCGGCATGAAAGTCGGTATTCCAAAAGAGTATTTAGCACAAGAGATAGACAGTGAAGTTAAAAAATATTACGAAGACGCAATAGCACAGTTTGAAAACTTAGGAGCAATTGTGGAAGAAACTACTTTG
>CAYJNC010000032.1:0-6279 GCA_964371185.1 uncultured Christensenellaceae bacterium | reverse complement strand
ACGCACTGTCTGCCTACTACATAATTGCATCGGCAGAAGTTGCCTCTAATCTGTCTCGATTCGATGGCATAAGATATGGCCACAGGGCAAAAGATTACGCAGACTTAAAACAAATGTACAAAGATACACGCTCGGAAGGTTTTGGAGACGAAGTAAAAAGAAGGATAATGCTCGGAAACTATGTTCTTAGTTCGGGGTATTACGACGCATACTATAAAAAAGCATTGAAAGTCAAGACGCTGATAAAAAATGACTTTGACAATGTGTTTTCAAAATACGACATCTTAATTTCGCCTGCCGCACCGACACCGGCATTTGAAATAGGAGCAAAGGCAACACCGCTTGAGATGTATATAAACGACTTGTTTACCGTCCCCGTAAACATTGCAGGTATAGCGGCCATAACAGTGCCCTCGGGCGTTACAAAAACCGGTTTGCCCGTGTCTTTGCAAATAATAGCAAATGCTTTTTGCGAAAACACAATGTTTAAAGCCGCTTGGAACTATGAACAAGCAGTGGCATTCGATAAAAAACCGTCTTTATAATGGAGAAAAATAATGAGATATGAAACAGTAATAGGGCTTGAAGTCCACGTTGAAATGTCAACGAAAACAAAAATATTTTGTTCATGTAAAAACGAATTCGGCCAAACACCAAACACAAATGTTTGCCCTGTTTGTTTGTCTATGCCGGGAACATTGCCGGTGTTGAATGAACAAGCGGTAGAGTACGGCGTTGCCGCCGGTTTGTCTTTAGGTTGTCACATACCCAATTATTCAAAATTAGACAGAAAAGGATATTTTTATCCCGATCTTGCAAAGGCATACCAAATTTCCCAGTTCGATTATCCTCTTTGCGCTAAGGGCGAGGTAGATTTAATTGTAGACGGCGAAAAACACACAATCGGCATAACAAGAATTCACATAGAAGAAGATGCCGGAAAATTGGTGCATGAAGGCAGTGAAAGTTTGGTAGACTACAACAGAGGCGGCGTACCTTTGATGGAAATAGTTACCGAACCCGATTTCAGGACTTCGGCACAGGTTAAAGCATTCTTAGATGTTGTACGTTCAAACATGGAATACATTGGCGTTTCCGATTGTAAGATGGAAGAAGGTTCTATGCGTTGCGACATTAATATTTCTGTCAGGGAAGAGGGCACAGAAAAATTAGGAACACGCACCGAGCTTAAAAACATTAACAGCATATCCGCCGCAGGTCGTGCGATAGCGTACGAAGTTGATCGTCATATTGAAGTCATTGAATCCGGCGAAAAAATTGTTCAGGAGACTCGCAGGTGGGACGAAACAAAAGGTAAAACTTTTTCTATGAGAGACAAAGAAGAAGCCCATGATTACAGGTATTTTCCCGATCCCGACCTTGTTCCCATACATCTAACAGACGAAAAAATAGAAAGAATCAAAAACAGCCTACCCGAATTGCCGGCAAGCAAAAGAGAACGCTATGTCAACGATTTTTCCATACCCGCATACGATGCACAAGTTTTAACCATGTCAAAATACACGGCTCAATTCTTTGAAGAGTGTGTTGCCTTATACGACGATGCTAAAATTATTAGCAACTACATAATGGTAGACATTGCAAGGCTACTTAAAGAAAGCAACTTAGAACCCAACCAAAACCCACTAAGTGCTAAGCATTTGGCAGAACTGTTAGGTTTGGTTTCAGACGGCAAGATAAATTCAAGCGTGGGTAAGACAGTTTTAAAAGAAGTGTTCTTAACAGGAAAAAAACCTTCGGACATCGTTGCTGAACAAGGCTTAGAACAAATAGACGACACAGCCGAAATATTATCAATAGTTAAAAAGATAATAGAAGAAAACCCAAAACCTGTTGCCGACTACAAAAGCGGAAACAAAAAAGCCATGACATTCTTTGTCGGACAGGTTATGAAGGCTACAAAAGGAAAGGCTAATCCGAAAACGGTTAATGAATTTGTCAGTGCGGAGCTAAATAAATAATAATGAAACAAGGAAAGTTGAAAAACTCGGATTTAAAAGAAATGGTGTTGAACAAACTGCTTCCACAAAACAGTGAAACGGTTTTAGGCGCGGCGATAGGAGAAGATTGCTGTGCCGTCGACACAAAAGATATTTGTGTTTTGTCTACCGACCCTATAACGGCGGCGGATCATCAGGCGGGTATGCTTGCGATTCACGTTAATGCCAACGACATAATTTCTGCCGGTGCAATGCCTTTTGCCGCATTGGTTACATTGCTTATTCCGATAACCGCAACAAAAAGCGACGTAGCAAAAACGTTAGATTCTATGTTAAAGACCGCCAAAGAACTTAAAATAGACATTATCGGCGGCCATACAGAAGTCACCCAAAGTGTCAACAGCATTGTAATTTCGGTTACTATGCTCGGTAAACCTATCAAAAAGGGAAGGGTATTGAAAACGGCAGACATCTGCGTCGGCGACGAAATAATCATGACAAAATACGCCGGCATAGAAGGAACGGTTATTTTAGCGGAAGACAAGGCTGACGAATTGACAGAGATACTTACGGCAGAAGATAAAATATCAATAGTGAAAATGAAAACAATGCTTAGCGTTGTAAAAGAGGGCGAGCAGGCGGCAAACACAGAAGGCGTTTGTGCTTTGCACGACATCACGGAAGGTGGCGTAATAGGAGCTTTGCACGAAATGGCAGACGTTTCACAAACAAAAATTTGTGTAGATTTGTCTAAAATAAATGTATTAGATGTAACCCGTAAGATCTGCGATTTTTACGACTTAGACATACATTATTTTATTTCGAGCGGCAGTATGTTAATATCAACAAAAAACAGCGATAAAGTTTTGGAAAACTTGCGGCAAATCGGCATTGATGCACAAATTATTGCGAGTGTAGAAGAAGGTTTAGGTGTCGTTGATTCAACAACGAACCTGCCGATAGCACCAAAAGATTCGGACGAACTGTATAAAGCGTTATAAAAACATTGTTACATCCACAAAAAAACACCTATTATAATAGTATTTTTACAATAAGTATGTTATAATTTAATGCAGAAATTTTGAAAAGAGGACTAAGCCTTGAATAGTATGACAGGGTTCGGCAAAAGCGAACAAACAAAAGACGGCCACAAGCTACGAATAGAAGTTAAAAGTGTAAACCATAGGTTTTTAGACATTAGCATTCGTTCTCCCCGTTTTATGATGTATTTAGAAGAAAATATTCGTTCTTTAATTAAAAAGAAGTTAAACAGAGGGCGAGTAGACGTATTCGTTACGTATTCTGCCGAGGCTTCGGTCACTAAAACAATGAAGGTTGATTTTTCTTTGATGGATTCTTATGTAAGGGCATCTAATGAAATTGCGGAAAAATTCGACATGAAAAACGATGTTACTGTTTCACAGCTAATGCGTTTACCGGATGCAATCACATTTGAGGACAACGAAGAAGACACGGTAATAAAAGAATTGCTTGCAACAAACTTAGAAGCGGCTTTAGACGAGCTTATTATGGCTCGTGCCAATGAAGGCGAAAATTTGGCGCAAGACATAATTAAGCGTTTAAACACGATACAAGAAAAAGCCTTAGAAATCAAGGCGCGCGGATACGTGGTTTTAGACGAATACCGTCTGAAATTGCAAGACCGCATAAGCGAATTGTTGTCGGGTACTCCGATAGACGAGCAACGTTTAGCACAAGAAATTGCATACATGGCAGACAGATGCAATGTTACGGAAGAACTTGTCAGAATCAAAAGCCATGTCGGCCAATTTATAGAATCTACAAAAAACAAAGGTGCCTTAGGCAGAAACATGGATTTTATTGTGCAAGAATTAAACAGGGAATTTAACACAATAGGGTCTAAATCTCAAGATTCGGCTATACTACAAACTGTTATTACATGTAAAGGTGAAGTTGAAAAGATAAGAGAGCAAATACAAAACATTGAGTAGGAGAATGTGATGACGGTTAAGTTAATTAATATAGGTTTTGGAAACATAATCTCGGCGGAAAGGCTTATCGCAATTGTAGGCCCGGAATCTGCCCCGGTTAAGAGGATTGTAAGTGAAGCCCGTACTAAAGGAATGCTAATAGATGCAACCTACGGTAGACGCACTCGTGCGGTTATTGTTATGGACAGTGACCATGTAATATTAGCACCCGTGCAACCCGAAACGGTTGCGCATCGTATTGTAGGCAAAGACGAAGAACAGGTTGATTAAAAAATTTAGGAGGTAACAATTTATGTTTTTTAACACTGTAAAAAAAGGAAAGTTGTATGTGATTTCCGGACCATCCGGAACAGGAAAAGGCACTATTGTTGAACGCTTGCTTGACGATGACAACATAGAATTATCCGTATCTTGCACTACGCGCCAACCCCGAGCACACGAAAAAGACGGTATAAACTATTTTTTCAAACGTGAAGAAGATTTTAACAACATGGTTATTTCCAACAGTTTCTTAGAACATGCAAAAGTTTTTAGCTGTCAGTATGGCACGCCAAAAGACAAAGTTTTGGAAAAGTTAGAAACCGGAAAAAATGTTATTCTTGAAATAGACATTCAAGGTGCAATGCAAGTTAAAAAGAATCATCCGGGTGCAGTGTTAATTTTTATTCTGCCACCATCGGAAGAAGAACTGCTCCGCAGATTAACCGCAAGAGGCACGGAAACAAAAGAACAAATTAATATTCGTTTTGCAAGGGCAAAAGAAGAAATGTCTTATGCAGATGAATATAATCATCAAATTGTTAACGACGATTTAGAAGAAGCGGTAGAAGAACTCAGAGAAATTATCAGAAAAGGAAGTGAATAAATATTATGATACATTCAGAACTTACAGACTTGCTTGAAACAGTAGACTGCAGATACACTTTAGTTGTAGAAACAGCAAAACGTGCAAGACAAATAATAGACGGTGCACAACCGTTAACAGAAGAAGCAGAACAAAACCCTGTTTCTCAAGCGGTAAAAGAAATTTTAGGCGACAGAATTTCATATATCAGAGTTTCGGACGAGGCAAAATAATGAATGTTTTACTCGGAGTAACCGGCGGTATTGCGGCATATAAGGCGGCCGCTTTGGTTAGTTTGCTTAAAAAAGGCGATTTTGATGTTTTCACTGTTATGACAAGCGGTGCAAAGGAGTTTGTATCGCCCTTAACATTTGAAACACTCAGCCAAAATCCGGTAGCCGACAATGTTTTTTCACGAGAACATCCGTACGAAGTAGAACATATTTCGCTTGCACAAAAAACCGACGTGGCTGTAATAGCCCCGGCAAGCGCAAACACAATAGCTAAATTAGCACACGGTATTGCAGACAACATGCTGACAACCGTGTTTTTAGCGTTGAAATGCCCAATTATAATAGCACCCGCCATGAACACCGCAATGTATGAAAATATTGCAACAATAGAAAACTTAAAGACCTTAGAAAAAAGAGGTTATATTATTCTTCCCACAAAAAGCGGTAAACTCGCATGTGGAGACATCGGCTTTGGTAGGATGTGCGAACCCGAAGAAATATTTGAAAGTATTCTTTCGTGTTTTTCAAACAAAAAATTGTTGTCCGGCAAAAAAGTGCTCATAACCGCCGGCCCCACCAGAGAAGCAATAGACCCGGTGAGGTATCTCACCAACCGTTCATCCGGGAAAATGGGCTATGCACTGGCCAAAAAGGCTGCCGAAATGGGTGCGGAAGTAACGCTTATTTCAGGGCCCGTGAACATAAAGACGCCCAATAATGTTAAAGTGATAGACGTTTTAAGCGCAAATGACATGTATGTTTGTGCAAAGGCCGAAAAAGAAGAAAAAGACGTGATAATCGCCTGTGCCGCAGTCTCAGACTATACACCGGCAGAGGTTGAAAAGCATAAGATGAAGAAAACGGACGAGTTAACCATTCACCTTAAAAAAACCGTAGATATTTTGGCGGAGTTAGGCAAAAACAAAGATTATTACTTAGTCGGTTTTGCGGCGGAAACTCGGGACTTAGAAAAATACGCAACCGAAAAATTAGCACGAAAAAATTTAAACATGATAGTAGCAAACGATGTGTCGGGCAATGAAACCGGCTTTGAAAGCGACTATAACGCAGTTTCGATTTACAAGAACGACGACAGCAAGAAATTAATACCCAAAGCAACCAAAGAAAATATAGCACAGCAAATTCTTGCGGAAATTGCAAAAGAACTTACTTAGATTTATTCATTTTAGAGGTGTATTGTGTACGCTAAAGTAATTGTAGACATAGCTCATTCAAGTGTAGATAAAATGTTTGACTATTCAATACCC
>CAYJNC010000031.1:0-12032 GCA_964371185.1 uncultured Christensenellaceae bacterium | reverse complement strand
GCTTCTCCGCCAGTCGAGAAGGCTCGACACCCATTTCGCTCTTAGCTTACTGCTACGGGCGATTTTTTTGCCCGAAATTTACTTTTTACCTCATCAACATCTATACAGGTCGAGAAGGCTCGACACCCATTTCGCTCTTAGCTTACTGCTATGGGCGATTTTTTTACCCGAAATTTACTTTTTATCACATCAACATCAAGTAATTAATATAAAAAGCACCCATAGTGGTGCTTTTTTATTTTGGTATTGATGGAGGATTTGAACACGTAGGCAAAAGCCGTTAGGTGGGTTGACTTTAAAACCGAACCAAAGTTGGTAGCATAGTGGTTTTTGTTACCGGGGCATAGCCTCCCTCTTTTTTGAGGGCAAACAAATGCCTAAAGTGGGTAGTAAACAAGTGTTTAGAAATGTTTATCATGCTTTTTTATAAAAAACGTGCAACACAAAATAGATTCACCAAAAAGAGTTCATCGCACAATGAACTCTTTTTCAATAAAACTAAACTTTTAGCTTTTTTTCATTACACGATTAATATGTGCAATTTGCTCTGCTATATCGTTTGCCATGTCGTTACTCTGCTGAGCTGTCTGCGAAGTCTGCGTAATAACATACATGAAATTATTCATCTGATCTAAAATTTCGTCAACAGTTGCAACCTGACTTTCAATTATAGAATTTATGCTTTCAACCTTGCTTGCGGCAAGCTTGCTTTCTTCAATAACTTCTTCCATGTTCTTGGCCGCTTCTCGAATAAACTTGGCACCTTCTTGCACGGTTTTAATAGACTCGGTAACAAGCACATTGCTTGCCGTTGCCGCCTGCGCACTCTTACCCGCAAGCGTCTGAACCTCTTCTGCCACAACCGCAAAACCAACCCCTGCGGTTCCTGCCCTTGCCGCTTCTATGGCCGCATTTAAAGCGAGTATGTTGGTTTGGAACGCAATGTCTTCGATTTGTTGGATTATCTTAATAATCTTCCTGCTCGACTCTTCCATCATATTTATGGTTTTAACCGCTTCCATCATGTTGTCGTTGCTTTGCAAAAGAACATCTACATTTTTGCTTACCATTCTGCTTGAATCTAAAGTCACCTGCTCGGTTGATTTTATTTCTACCGACATCTCTTTACTTTTTTGGGTTAAATCTTGGATAATATCTGTCTGGTTCATGGCATTTGCACTCAACTCTTGCGCTATCCCGAGCATTTGGTCTGAAGTATGTTTTAAATTATTAGAACTGTCTTTTATCCCACTGAAAATATTTTGAATTTTAAGCGCATTTTCCTTTTCGGATTTCATCTTGTCTTCTACTTGCACAAGCAACTCTTCGGAAGTTTTTTCTTTCGCCAACGACGCACTTTTAAATTTCAATATCCACGACAACAATATGTATAGGAACAACATACAGAAGTTAAGCCCTAAAATACTCCTGATTAGGAAAGATATGTCTACCCCACCGTAGAACACATCCATAAAGAACATCGATGCTACTATTACAATATCTGTAATTATCCACTGCGCTAAAACAACCTTTTTGAGATAATAGACGCAGTTAAACGCCACCACCGCCGTTATAAGTGTGAAACCTCCGGCAAATTCACCGCCAAGCAGGCCAAACAATACAATGACCGCAAATTGCACAAATGTCATAAAGTATATTGCTGTTTTTTCGCTCACCTTTATACGCAACAGCGTAACTAAGCCTGTCATGGCCGCCGTTACAAGAATTATTCCCAGGCCAAACATTGCCTCGCCGCCTAAAAAATATATAATGCTATAGCCGATTCCGCCAATCAATATAATTAGGATATTGATTTTAAGTATTTTTGTGTGTTCTGTTTGATTTTTTTCTACTGCGTTCATAATGTTTCTCCATGTTAGTCAATTGTCAGAATATACTATTCTAATTGTATTATACATCATATAAATCAAAAAACAACCCACACTTTTTAAAAGTATAGGTTGCATTTTAAAGTATTTTTCTTGCGAGCACACCAATTTTACTTAGTGCCGTCTTCGCTTTTTATTGTCTTTACGTACTCTTGTCCAAAGGCACGGAATTTTTCGTATCTTTGTTGCACCAAACCGTCTACCGATTGTTGCAGCAAAGCATCTAAGCAATCTTTTATATATCTTTTCACTTTCCTTGCAAAACTTCCGCCGTCGTTTGCATGAGCACCACCTGCCGGTTCTCCTATCACGTCGTCTATTAGCCCCATCGCATACACCTCGTCGGCAGTCATACGCATAAGCTCTGCGGCTTCTGCCGCACGTGTGGAATCTTTCCAGAGTATACTCGAAAATCCTTCGGGTGAAAGAATAGAGTATACAGAATTTTCAAGCATCGCAATCTTGTCGGAAACGGCAAGTGCAATCGCACCGCCACTGCCGCCTTCGCCTATCAGTATGCTGATAACCGGCGTTTTCAGACGAGACATCTCGAGCAAGTTTCTTGCAATCGCCTCTCCCATGCCTCTTTCTTCCGCACCAATGCCGCAAAAAGCACCCTGTGTGTCTACTATGCAAATTACCGGACGATTAAATTTTTCCGCTTGTTTCATTAAACGCAGAGATTTTCTATACCCCTCGGGGTGTGCCGAACCGAAATTTCTTTTTGCTTTTTCCGATAGATTAGCGCCTTTTTCTTGTCCGATTACAGTTACGGGAATCCCGTCGAAATATGCTACACCGCCAATTACGGCGGCATCGTCGGCAAAATTCTTATCGCCGTGCAACTCTATAAAATCGGTAAAAATGTTGTTTATAAAATACTGCGCCGTCGGCCTTTTAAAATCTCGGGCAATCTGCACAACCTCCCATGCTGTTCGTTTGGTCATCTTAAATTACCCCCTTTGTGCATTTTTAAAAGTGTCTCGAGCGTTTTTTTCATGTTCTTACGTTCCACAATAGAATCTACAAAACCTCTGTCTAATAAAAATTCTGCCTTTTGAAACGTCGGCGGCAAAACCTGTTTTACCGTCTGTTCAATTACACGTCTTCCGGCAAAACCTATTATTGCGTTCGGTTCTGCAATGGTTATATCACCGAGCATCGCAAAACTTGCGGTAACACCACCCGTCGTTGGGTCGGTCAGCACTACGAAATACGGCAATTTTTTGTCATCCATACGGGCCAAAACTGCCGCCGTCTTACCCATCTGCATCAAAGACACCAGGCCTTCTTGCATACGAGCACCGCCCGAAACAGTAAACGCAATCAGCGGTAAATTCTTTTGCAATGCCAACTCTGCGGCACAAACAAATTTTTCTCCGACCGCCGCACTCATCGAACCCATCACAAAAAAACCGTCCATAACCGCTATCACGCATTTTTGTCCGCCTATTTCGCATTCGCCGGTGATTATGCCTTCGTTAATTCCTGTTTTTTCTCGTAATTTTTCTAATTTTTCTTCGTAATTAGGAAAATTCAAAGGGTTTTTGCCTATGAGGCCTTCGTTAAGTTCGATAAACGTTCCTTCGTCTGCACTGCATTCAATTCTTTGCCTTGCAGTCATCCGAAAATGATGCCCACAACTTGTGCACACATACATGTTATTCGCTAAATCGTCTGCATAAAGAACGGCCGCACAAGTAGGACAGCGTTTCCACATACCTTCGGTTTGCGGTGCTTCGCCTGCCGGCACGGGTGCCTCAATAGAGACCTCCTCGATTAAATTTTCTACCGGTTCTTCCATCTGATGCGCACGTTGATTGCTATGATATATGCGCATGGTAACTTCTTTACTTTTTTTTGAAAATAACCCCAATGCTTAAAAACCCCATTTCTTTCGGAATTAATTATTTATTATCCATAATACGGCCAACCAAGCCTGTGTCTAAATTTCCGTCTATAACATCTTTATCGGAAAGCAATTCTAACTGAAAATCCGAATTCGTGTCTACACCGTCTACCACCAATTCCGTTAGCGCCGCACGCATTTTTGCCATCGCCATGTCACGAGTAGGCGCATGAACAATTAGCTTTCCTATCATAGAATCATAATGCGGAGGTATCTTGTAGCCGGTGTACATCGCCGTATCAAACCTAACCCCCGGACCACCCGGAAAATGCAACACGCTTATCTTACCGATTGAAGGCATGAAATTACGTTTCGGGTCTTCGGCATTTATTCTGCATTCGATAGAATGTCCGTTTATTTCTATGTCTTTTTGCTCAAAACTGAGTTTTGCACCGTTTGCCACCAAAATTTGCTCTCTCACGATGTCTACACCTGTTATCATCTCGGTAACAGGGTGTTCAACCTGTACCCTGGCATTAAGCTCCATGAAATAATAACTTCCGTCGTCGTCCAATAAAAACTCTATCGTGCCGGCATTTTTATATCCGGATGCCTTAGCCGCACGCACTGCCGCCTCGCCGATAGATTTCTTTTTTTCCATAGACAATGCAACACTCGGGGCTTCTTCCATAAGTTTTTGGTTACGTCTTTGCAACGAACATTCCCTTTCAAACAAATGAACGGCATTGCCGTGATTGTCGCATAGTATTTGTACCTCAATATGCCTTGCATCTTCGATACATTTTTCCATATATAAAGTGCCGTCGCCAAAGGCGCCTTGCGCTTCTTTTTTCGCCGAATCAAATGCCGCCGCCATGTCTTCTTCGCACATAACTTTGCGAATACCTCTGCCGCCGCCACCGTGAGCCGCCTTCACCATAACAGGATAGCCGACTTTTTTAGCTATCTTCTTTGCTTCATTCGCATCTTTTAGGGCATCTAACGAACCCGGAATAATCGGCACTTTTGCCTCGGTCATTATCCTTCTTGCCATTAGCTTGTCACCCATTTTGTCCATCGCCTGTGCGTCCGGACCAATAAAAACTATGTTGCTTTGGTTGCACATTCTGACAAATTTTGAATTTTCCGATAAAAAACCATACCCCGGATGAATGGCATCTGCATTAGAAATACTGGCCGCAGAAAGCACATTATAAAAATTCAAATAACTGTCTTTTGGTGCCGGAGCGCCTATGCAAACGGCTTCATCCGCAAGTTGCGTATGAAGGGCGTCTTTGTCGGCAGTAGAATAAACGGCCACAGTTTGTATGCCCATTTCTCTGCACGCACGAATTACACGCACAGCTATTTCTCCTCTGTTTGCAATCAAAACTTTTTTTATCATGTTATTTTTCTACCGGTGCAAAGGCAAACATAATTTCCCCTTCACACACTACCTTTCCATCAACAGTAGCCCTTCCGATTCCCTTTCCACCAACAGAAGAAAGCCTAATCATCTCGGTTTCCAAAACAAGATCCATACCCGGTGTTACCATTCCACGAAATTTCATCTTGTCTATTCCGCCAAATACGGCAAGCCTTCCGGCAAAACGTTCGTCTTGCAAAATCGCAACCGCTCCCGTTTGCGCTAAAGCTTCTGCCATAAGCACGCCCGGTAATATCGGCCTGCCCGGAAAATGACCTCTGAAAAAATCTAAATCTTCTGTAATATGCCAAACCGCCTTCGCCCTTTTGCCAACTTCACATTCTAAAATTTCGTCTATCAACAAAAAAGGCTCTCTGTGCGGTAATATTTGCTTAATTCCTTCTCTATCCATCTTTAATTCCCCTATTTTACATAGCTGTAAAGCAGTTGTTCATACTCTACAGTATCATTTTCGGCCGCCGCCACCCAAACTATTTCGCCGTCTTCGGGCATGACAATTTCATTCATAAGCTTCATCGCTTCAATCATACACAAAACGTCGCCCTTTTTGAGTTTGTCGCCGATTTTAACAGCCTTCCCGCCCGACACTTCGTGGAAAATTCCCACCAAAGGAGACGCAACATCTTTTGCATTCGGTATGTTTGCTCCGGTCGCCGGAGCAGCTTGTTCTGCCGGCGCAGCCGTCGGTGCAGCTTGCGCTACCGGTGCCGCCATCGGGGCAACCTCTTGCATTGCTACTTGTGCCATTGCGGGCATTTGAGGCGCCGCCATAACGATTTGATCGGGTTTCGTGCGTTCCATCTTGATGCTGAAATCTTTTTCTGTTATCTCAAATTTATCGAAATTTGCTTTTTCTGCCGCTTCAATTATTTGTAATACTGCTTTTAAATCCACAAATACTTCCTCCTTATTTTACCTTACCAAAGGCAACCGTTGCATTATGGCCACCAAACGCCAAAGAGTTTGAAAGTGCATAATTTATGTCTCTTTTTCTGCCTTCGTTCGCCACACAATCTATATTACAATCCGGGTCGGCCACTTTATAATTAATTGTGGGTGGCATAAACCCTTCATAAATGCTCATAACCGTCGCAACCGCCTCAATTGCGCCTGCCGCTCCTAACAAATGCCCTGTCATAGACTTTGTGGAAGACATACAAATTTCTTTTGCATGGTCGCCGAATACTTGGTGAACCGCATAGGTTTCCGCTTTGTCGTTAAGTTCGGTAGATGTTCCGTGTGCGTTAATATATTCTACCATATCGGGCGTGATTCCGCTATCTTCAATTGCAAATTGCATTGCACGAATGCCGCCTTCTGCGTCCGGCCTTGGAGCAGTCATGTGGTAGGCATCGGCAGTAGCACCATAGCCTGTTATTTCCGCATAAATCTTTGCACCTCTTTTTTTAGCCGATTCGTATTCTTCTAAAACAAGTACGCCGGCACCTTCGCCGATTACAAAGCCACTGCGTTCTAAGTCAAACGGTATGGAAGCACGGTTTTTGTCGGTACTTAAAGTTAATGCCTTTAACCCGCAAAATCCCGACAGTGCAAGCCTTGTGAGCGCACCTTCTGCACCACCGGCAAGCATTGCATCTGCATACCCATGCCTGATTATCCTAAACGCATCGCCAATAGAGTGTGTTCCCGATGCACATGCGGTTGTTATTGTTGTGTTATAACCTTTTAGGCCGTATTTGATTGCCAAATTACCCGAGCCCATGTTTCCTATCATCATAGGTATGAAAAGAGGGTTTGTTTTGCGAAAACCCTTCTCGTTGAGTTTTGTAACCTCGTCTTGAGCGGTTTGCAATCCCCCGATACCACTGCCGATAAGCACGCCAAACCTGTATGGGTCGGGCATGTTGTCTTTGAAGTTTGCATCTTCCATTGCCTCGCTCCCGGCCACCATTGCGTATCTGCAATATTTATCCATACGACGCGCCACTTTTGCGTCCATATAGTCGGCCGCATTAAAATCTTTAATTTCACCTGCTAATTTTACGGGTATGTCTTGCGTGTCTAGCATTGTTATCTCGTCTATGCCATTAACACCTTTTTTCATATTATCCCACATCGAAATCGCACTGTTTCCAACAGGCGATACCGCACCTATTCCGGTTACAACAACTCTTCTATTCATGTCGTTCCTTTCATCAACCTAAGTTTTTTAAATTACATATACATACCACCGTTTACAGAAATAACCTGTCCGGTGATATAACTTGCTTGTTCGCTTGCAAGAAATGCAACCGTGTTTGCAATGTCTATTACTTGTCCGCCACGTCTAAGCGGTATTTTTTCCATATATTTTTCTCTTGTTGCCTCGGGTAAAACTTCTGTCATCGGTGTTTCAACAAAACCGGGTGCAATTGCATTTACCGCTATTCCTCTCGAACCAACTTCTTGAGCCAAAGACTTTGTAAAAGCTATTATACCGCCTTTTGAAGCCGAATAATTTGTTTGACCCGCTTGGCCTGCAAGGCCTACAACCGAAGCCATGTTAATTATTTTTCCGCTTCTTTTTTTCATCATATAGGGAACTGCGTGTCTGCAACAGTTAAACACGCTTTTTAAGTTAACGTTTATTACCGCATCAAAATCTTCTTCTTTCATGCGAGCCAACAAACCATCTTTTGTTATTCCGGCATTGTTTACCAAAACATCTATTGCGCCAAACTCCTCGACCGTTTTTGTCATCATATCTTTAACTTGATCAAAGTTAGAAACATCGGCCTTTATTGCAATGGCATTAACGCCTTTTTCTTTTATTTGAGCAACGGTGCCGGCATAATCTTCTTCTTCAAACAAATAATTTACAACAATGTCGTAGCCTTCGTCCGCTAACCGAAGTGCTATTTCTTTGCCGATTCCTCTTGACGCACCTGTAACAAGGGCTGTTTTTCCCATTTGTATATCTCCTTTTATTAAACGTTTAATGCTTGCTTCACAACATTGTATGAATCTACGTCTTCAATGTTGTAAGCCGCTATTTCTTTGTCTATCCTCTTCATGAAACCGGTTAACGCTCCGCCGGTGCCCACTTCTATAAACGTGTCACACCCGTTTGCCATAAGGTCTCTTGCTATTTGTTCAAACAAAACCGGGCTCGCCGTTTGATCGGCAAGTGTTTGTTTGAAACTTTCTATGTCATACGGCTTTGCCGTTTTATTTGCATAAAGAGTGTATTTTGGCTCGTTAAAACTAATGTTTTCTATTTCTGAAAGAATTTTTTGAGCCACCGGTTGCATACGCTCTGAATGGAACGCACCCGAAACCGGAAGTTTTATGCACCTAATTTTATTCGCCTTTGCATAGGTTGCAAAATTATCTATCTCCGATAGGTCTCCGGCAACAACCGTCTGCCCCGGACAATTGTAGTTGACCGCCCGCAAAACGCCTTCGCCCCTAACCGCTTCTACCGCACTCTCAACCTCGCTTGCATCTTTGCCTACTACAGCAGCCATGCCACCCGGCACTTTTTCCGCCTCTTCTTGCATCCACATTGCCCTTTTTTGTACTAAGTTAAACGTTTGCTCAAACGAGAGAACCCCAAATGCACACAATGCCGCATATTCGCCTAACGAAAAACCAACTCCGCAAGCCGGGTTTAACTCTAACGTCTCAAAAGCCGCATATGCCGCCATATCAACCGTAAGCATACAAAGCTGAGTATTTTTTGTTAGATTAAGCTCTTCTTTCGGCCCTTCAAAACAAAGCTCTTTTATTCCCGGACGCATTTTTTCCGCCGCTTCAAAAACCGCTTTTGCTTCACTTATATTATCGTATAGGCTTTTGCCCATACCAATTTTTTGAGCTCCCTGCCCAGAAAACAACACTGCTACTTTTGACACAGTTTATCCCCCTTCAAAATTAAAACATTTGTCCTGCTTTTTTAAGTATTTCTTGTGCGTCAGCACATATACCTTCTATAATTTGTTTTGCACTCAGGCAATCGTTGATCACGCCGGCAATTTGGCCTGCCATAACCGAACCAAAGCGAACATCGCCGTCTTTTGCGGCCATTTTAAGCCTTTGCGCACCCAATTCTTCGTATTCTTCTAAGGTAGCCGTCTTAGCCTCAAGTTCCTTAAATTCACGAGTTAAACGGTTTTTTATGCCTCTTACCGGGTGTCCGGTTGCCCTGCCCGTAACAACGCTGTCTGTGTCTTTTGCATCTATAACTTTTTGTTTATATGCTTCGTGCACCGTGCACTCTTCACAGGCTAAAAACCTTGTTCCGAGTTGTGCACCCTGTGCACCTAAAATAAACGCCGCCGCCAAACCGCGTCCGTCGGCAATGCCGCCTGCCGCTACCACAGGTATTGAAACCGCGTCAACAACCTGCGGTAAAAGTGTCATGGTTGTAGCCTCACCTATGTGTCCGCCCGCTTCCATACCTTCGGGTATAACCGCATCTGCACCTAATTTTTCCATTCTTTTTGCGTGAGCCACACTTGCTATAACCGGCAATACTTTTATTCCGGCTTCTTTCCATTGTGCAACGTATGCTCCCGGATTGCCTGCGCCCGTCGTTACAACCGGCACACGCTCTTCTATCATCAGTTGAGCCAAATCTTTAGCAAACGGTGATAAAAGCATTATATTCACACCAAAAGGTTTATCTGTCATCTCTCTAACTTTTTTAATTTCTTCGCGTATAACCTCGGCAGGCGCATTTCCGCCGGCTATAAGGCCAAGTCCGCCCGCCTTACTAACAGCCCCTGCAAGGCTTGCATCTGCTATCCACGCCATACCACCCTGTATTATAGGATATTCTATATTTAATAATTCCGTAATTCTGGTATTCATAATTTTACATTTTTCCTAACGTCTTGTTGTTTTTTTTATATACAGGAAGGCGGATAAATAAACCCGCCTTTCCGGTAGTTGCATAAATCGGCCTATCCTGCCATTTATTAAGTGCTTTAACTATTTTATGCACCCTTTTTTCTGCACATTATTTCTTCCGAACAAATGCGCAAAGCCAAATTATTGATTGCTTTCAATATATTCAACTAAGTCTGCAACTGTTTTTAAGTTTTCTGCTTCTTCGATAGACACGTCGAATTCTTCTTCGATATCCATAACTATCTCAACCATGTCAAGAGAGTCTACCTTTAGGCTTTCAAAAGAAGCGTCTTTTGATATTTCCTCTACGTCCATATCCATCTTTTCGCCGATTATTTCAGCTATTTTTTCATAAATCATTGTCTTTTTCCTCCGTTTAAATTGTTATTATATCTATCGTGCCAAAGGCACGCACAACACACTACCATTCATAAATTGCACAACCTGAAGTCAGCCCACCGCCAAAACCGGTTAACGCAATAATATCTCCTTTTTTAAGCAGTCCTTGCCTGTTCATGTCGTCTAAGGCTATCGGTATGCTTGCCGCCGCAGTGTTTGCAACTTTATCTATATTTACAAAAACCTTCTCCATAGGAATTTTAAGCCTCGCCGCCGCAGTTTGAATTATTCGCAAATTTGCTTGGTGAAATAAATACCAATCTACTTGATCTGTATTCATGTTCAACTCATCGAGTGCAAGTGTCAAAACCCTTTGTGCTTCTCTGGTAGAGAAAACATAAACTTCCTTGCCTTTAAGCGAAACATAGGAAGGTTGTTGAACCCCATTTTCTATCGTATTCATACCGTTAATTTCAATAAAACCGTCATGATCCGGCTTGGAATATATTTCAAAATATTTTAAGTTGTCGCCATATTCTACTACCGCCGCACCCGTTCCGTCCGCAAACAAAATACAACTGCCTCTGTCTTCCATGTTCATGAATCTTGACAGGGTCTCCGTACCGATTACTATAAACGGTTTGCCGTCTTTTTTAACTAAACCGCTTGCAACTTTAAGCGCAAATAAAAAGCCCGAGCAAGCCGCATTTACATCAAATGCAAAGCATTCATCTATGTCTAATTCCCTTTGAACTTGGCAAGCAATAGAAGGTACACTCATCTCTCCCGTCACCGTAGCAACTATTATTCCGCCAATATCATTTGCATTAATTCCGGCTTGTTCCATTGCACGCTTAGCGGCAATGACGCACATGTCTGTGTTAGTCATACCGTCTTGAACATAATGTCTTTCGCTCATGCCGGTACGTGTGCTTATCCATTCGTCGGTCGTATCTATAATTTTTTCAAAGTCTTTGTTGGTCATTACCTTTTCCGGCAAATAACTTCCCGTGCCTAAAATACGAATACTCATACGTCCCCCCAAACTTGGGTTCTTGGTGCTGTTAAATAATTGTTCAAAGCTCAAAAATCCCTTTCTTTACTTCCACACACCGTATATATATCTTCTGTTTTAATATATATATGTATGCAAACACAAAATTTTAGTCAGTACTATAATATGCGATACCGTTGCAAATGTCAACAAAAACACACTTCAACTATGCTTTAAGTGTAAAAAAATGCCGAAAATATATTCGGCATTTTTCTGCATTTTATGTGTTTTTTATAGGCCTTTAAACATAATGTTGTTTATTATGCCTTCTAAGTACTCTTGACGTCCGCTTATGTTTGTCTTAACTTCGCCCAATTTAAGCGCATAATCCGACAACATTTCGATAGTTGCACGACCCGCAACTATGTCTGCACCTATACCGCTGTTGTAGCTTGAGTATCTCTCTTCGATAAAGCCATCTATGCGGTTGTCTTCCATTATTGCCGCAGCTACTTTTAAGCCGATTGCAAAAGTATCCATGCCTGCAATGTATGCGTAGAACACGTCTTCTTGTGTGAAAGAACCTCTGCGCACTTTAGCATCAAAGTTAAGGCCGCCTTTTGTGAAACCGCCCGCCTTAATAATTTCGTACATAGCAAGTGC
>CAYJNC010000030.1:3735-12125 GCA_964371185.1 uncultured Christensenellaceae bacterium | reverse complement strand
ATGTGAAGAATTTAAGACTCCCGAGGGACAAAAAAAAGCATTGCAAGTTTTGCGTGCGTTTGATATTTCCGGGTTGGTTGTTATCGGCGGAGACGGCAGTTTTGCCGGTGCACGTGTGTTAAGCCATTTAGGTGTTCCTACAATAGGAATTCCGGGTACTATAGATAACGACCTTGCCTACACAGATTATACAATCGGTTTTAACACCGCAATCAACTGTGTTGTTCAAGAGATGTCTAAGATTCGCGACACAATGAAATCTCATGAGCGTGTTGGTGTAATTGAAGTTATGGGCAATAAATGCGGAGATATTGCACTCTATTCTGCAATTGCAGGTGGTGCCGAGCATTTGATTGTTCCGGAGATTGATTTTGACATAGAATATATCTGTGACAAAATTCTTGCCAGCCGTATTAAAGGTAAGATGACAAGCATAGTGCTTATTGCAGAAGGTGCGGGAAAAGGTGCGGAAGTTGTTAAATATATGCGTGAAAAAGCGGGGTTAGATGCAAAGGCAATTGTACTCGGCTACATCCAACGTGGCGGTGCGCCTACCGCTTCAGATCGTTTGCGTGCCACAAGAATGGGAATACGTTCGGTTGAATTGTTGTCAAGAGGCATAGGAAACCGTGTGGTGGGAATAAAACACGATCAAATTTTTGATGAGGACATAGACGAGGCGTTGGCAAAAGAATTGGTGTTCCGTTCAGAACTATACGAAGAATTCAAAATTTTGTCGGAAAACCAACGTTAAGTATATTAAAAAAGGGTAAGTTAGTATCATATAACGGCAAGAGAGTGCAATTGTTTGGGCTTTCTTGTCGTTTGTTTTAAAAAAGTTATATATACAAAAACGGCGTTCTTTCTATCAAATTAAAGTGTGGGTAAGCTATTTATGTAGTTTATTAAAACCATAGTAGAAAGAAAAAATCGAATATATATGAAAGATGTTAAATTGCAAACGAATGTTTTTTTTGCTATAATATCTATGCAAGAGAAAAGCGAATAGCTTAGATTTGAATTGAGGATAAAGCGTGTTAGATTTATGTTTGCTAAACGGTATTGAGTTACGATTGGTTAGCACTATATGAAAAGCAGTAAAAATATTTATTGTTTGAAACATAGCTTTTGACTCTTGAAATAAAATTTTATAAGCAGAAAGAAAATGTGAAAATGAGAACACTGAGCGTGCCAAGCGGTGTAAAAATAGGTAATAGCATACTATACGACAGGCTGAAAAGTTTGCTTTCCCCTAATGATAAGGTTATGCTTATTATCGATAAAACTGTAGACTCTTTGTACGGAGAGGAAATTTACGATTTTTTATCAGACAATACTCAGGAAATTAAACGTGAATTTGTAAATGCGGGTTCATTAAGAGAAGCTTTGCTTATGGCTTACTACATTGTTAACAGAGACTTTGACACTGTTATTGCAATGGGGGGAGGAAAAGTTTTAGACGTAGGCAAATATGCCTGCTCTATGGCGGAGCGAAGGTTCATCAGCATACCCACTACAATTTCACATGATGGCGTAGCGAGCCCGATAGCGGTGCTAAAATGCGACCATGGCAGGGTGCAAAGTTTGCCGTGTCGTATTCCCGAGCAGATAATTATTGAGTTGGACATAATAAAAAATGCGCCAAAACAATTGGTTCTTGCAGGTGTAGGCGATTTGGTTTCAAACATTACCGCACTTCGTGACTGGGAAACGGCGGCGGCGGCGAAACAAGCCGAAATGAACGATTTTGCATATTTAATTTCGAGTACGGCCGTTAGGGCGGTGCTGCAATACAAAAATCCGAGCGAAAAAAGCGATGAATTTTTAACGCAACTTGCCGAAAGCGTTGTAATTTCAGGTTTGGCAATGAACATAACAGGCTCAACACGTCCGTCGTCGGGAGCGGAGCACTTAATAAGCCATGCCATAGATGCGATGGGAAAGGGTGTTTCTCATGGGTTGCAGACAGGAATGGCGAGCATTTTGGTGGAATTTATTTACGGCGGTGATTATGCCATGATAAGAAATTTTTTAAATCGATTTGGAATGCCGACGACATTTGCCGATTTGGGTCTAACATATGAGGACTACGTTGTTGCCATGCAGACGGCGACCAAAACACGCAAGGGCAGATACACAATTTTAGATGAAATATCTTTGGAAGAAGATAATTTAAAAAGAATATACACAGATTTATATGAGGGGTAAGAAAAATGCGACGAATTGATATTATGGGTAAGAAAAACGAAAACGCTACTGCAATAGCAGACATCAAATGCTTTGTGCTTGACATGGACGGCACAATTAACCTTGGCGACACACGCATAGACGGTGCAAAAGAATTTATAGAGCTATTACAGCAAAAAAAGAAGCAATTTTACTTTTTTACGAATAATTCTTCAAAAGCTCCGGAAGATTATGTGCTCAAGCTGCGTAAACTTGGTTTTATGGGTATGACCCGTGACCACATCATGACATCGGGTGACGTCATGATCCACTATATAAAAAGCAATAAGCAAAACCCGAGAGTTTTTTTGGCGGGGACTCCCGAGCTGGAAAAGCAATTTAACGACGCCGGCATAAAGTTGTTGCCTACCGAATGTGCGGACGCCGATTTTGCGGTTTTGGGTTTTGATACGACGTATGATTTTAAAAAGGCGGACGCTTTGTGCAGGTTGATAACCGTAGGGGTGCCGTTTGTTGCAACCAATATAGATAAGGTGTGCCCGTTAGAAGGCGGAAAATTTTGGCCGGATTGTGGTTCTATGGCGGCTATGATAACCCATGCAACCGGGGTCGAACCGAAATTTGTGGGCAAGCCTTTTGTCGAAACGGTAGACTACATATTGAGTAAAACGGGTGTTGCCGCAAAATACACCGCAATGGTGGGTGACAGGCTCTATACCGATATAAAAACAGCGGTGGTTGGTGGCTTGACGGGTATTGCCGTTTTATCGGGTGAAATTACCTACGAGGACATAAGAGAGGGCGATGTTGCACCCGACTATGTATATAACAGTGTATATGATATATACAAAGAATTAAGATGATTTTGCGAAAAATATAACTATATTGCTATGAAAAAAATTTAAGCGTAAAACGTAAAACCACCGGCTCTGACGGTGGTTTTTTTATGTGTGTTATGGTGAGGCGTATTTTTTTGAAAAAATTTTTATGCGAAAAAATCAACTGTTATTGTTTATGGAAATTTTATTGTCATACAAAAAGAATGTCATATCTTCTTGAAACTGTGGCCACAGCCGAGCCTTTTTCTCTCTGACACGCTGCATTTTTAGATGATCGTAGAAGCCGTAGTTGCACATGGTGTCTGTGAACAAATAATATTTCTCGATGTTTCGTTCGGCAAAAAAACTTAGAGCACTGTTATATAACGCCTTGCCGATTCCTTTGCCCCTATAATTTTCATCGACAGCAAACAATAGTATCTCGCCCCGATACAGCTTTTCTCGGCCTTCGAGCAAATAAGAATTAATTTCGCCCATTTTTTTAGCGATTCTCATAATTTTTTTGTTGTGTCTTGAAAACAAGAGAGGAAAGGCGGTAATGAACAGCGAAAAACTATGTTTAAAATTAAGCAACTTTTTCTTTTTATCGTGGCAAATAATAAGCCCGACGGGATTGTTGTCTGTTGTTGCAACATAGGCCGCTGTGCCTTGTGAAAGGCAGGCGTAAAGAAAAATTTTTGCAAAAGCAAGGCCGGTTTTTTTGTCTATGAAGTCGTCTAACTTCCAAGTGTTTCTGATAATTTTTATCAAGCCGGTCGCATGTTTAGATTCGTATTTTTCAATATTCATTTTTTCAACTCCGATACAAATAAATTTTCTAAGAAATTGCTCCAAACGCTTTTCACGTCTACGGGCATCTTAAAGACCGTCGCGTTCCTTATGCCTTCAATCACTGTCAAAACCATTTCCGCACAAGCTCTTACATCGGTAGACTTTTTAAAAACACCGAGTTCTACTCCTCTTGTAAATAAACGCTCTATCATCAATATATTCTTTTTGTCAAAGGCTGCAAATTTTTCTTTTACAGAAGCGTTTCTTATGCTCAAAATGTGCATTTCTGCCTCAAAATTTATGTATTCTCTGTCGTCAGACAAGTAATCGGCATACGAGTTTCCGTATTCTATTAGGGCATCTTTATAGCTTTTTTTGCTTTTGTGAGCCAGTATTGTTTTTATCTCATCAAAACATTCGTTCAAATTGCTGTCTATCATTTCCAGCAAAATTTCTTCTTTGTTTTTGAAATAGTAATAAACAGAAGGCTTTTTAATGTTGATTTCTTCGCAAATCTTTCCTATTGAAGTCTTGTCGTATCCATGTTTTGCAATCAATGTGTACATTGCTTCTAATATTTTTTTTCTTGTATCGTTCAAAATGCCTCTCCTTTAATAATTATAAATCGGTCTGTATTTTTTGAAGTAATATATTCCCATAAGTATTGCCGCACCTTCTGCAATCGGCACTGCCAACCAAACCCCGCTTATTCCAAAGATGAGCGGAAGGGTGAGCAAAGATATCACTATGAACACCAAAGAGCGTCCGCTTGCAAGTATGGCGGAAATTTTTCCGTTTGAAAGTGCGGTAAAGAACGCAGACAAAAATATGTTGTAACCCATGAAAAAGTATGCTATCGAATAGACTCTCATGCCGTCGACCGCCATTTGGTAGGTTGCGCTGTCTTGCGAAATAAACACACCCACCGCAGATTCTGCAAACAACATGGAAAAAGCAATAATACAAAATGATGCAATCAATAAGAATCTCAATGCGATTTTTGTGATTTTTTGTAGTTGCTCGTGGTTTTGTTCGCCATACTTATAGCTGATGATGGGCGAAATTCCATAGGCTAATCCTTGGTTTATTGCAGACTGCAACATTTGTATGTATAATATGACGCTAATGGCCGCTATTCCGCTTTCGCCTGCCATGTCTAACAATATTTTATTGAATAGCAGTGTTGTTATTGAAACGGAAACACAACTTACGAGTTCGCTCATACCATTAGACATTGCCTTTAACAAGCGCTTTGGTTGCCATTTTGGACGGACAAAATGCAATGCGGATTTTCTTTTGATTGAAAAATACAACAGACCGAAAATTCCGGGGATAGAGTATCCTATGCCGGTTGCGAGTGCCGCACCCGATATGCCCATGTCTGCCACTACGATAAAAACATAGTCTAAAACTATGTTGGCTATGCCGCCGAATAGACAAGTGATAAAACCGTAAGTGGGTTTCCCGGCGGTTATGAAAAAGTTTTGCGTAAATATTTGCATGAAAGAGAATGGAATAAACAATGTGAAAATTCTTAGATAATCTTGCGCATACGGATACATCTCACCGCTTGCGCCCAAAAAGTTCAGTATAGGTTGCGAAAATATAGTTACAACCGTTGAAAGCACCAAGCCTAATAGCACGCCGACTATGTATATGAGCGTAAAAAATTCTTTTGCTTCTCTGTCTTTTTTTTCGCCCATCAACTTGCCGATGATGGCGTTTCCACCCATCGCAAGCATGAGTGCTATAGCAACAACAAGCATTAACACGGGCACTACAATGTTTATTGCAGAAAGAGCAAGTTCGTTAACAAAGTTTGCTGCCGTCTATAACAGAGTATGTTGACATGAAGACCATCATAATTATTGTGGGAAGTGCATATTTAATTAATGATCCTGCATTAAAATTGCGAGAAAGCTCATTCGTTTGAATGTTTGGTTCTTTTTCCATTCTTACCTCCAAATTACTTATATACCTATCGTTAGGTAAACGTCATGATATCAGTATACCTATCGTTAGGTAGAATGTCAACAGAAAAAATAATTTTGTGATAATATAACAATATTGCTAAAAAATAATTGTGTGGGAAGTGTTGCGCTTAAAAGCTGTTTTCGCAGATGTAAGGTGTGAATAAGTTAAAAAATAAATTGAAAAAATGCAAGAATGTGTGTTGACAAACAAAACCAGATAGTTTACACTTGTAAACACAAAGTGAAAAAAGGAGGTTTTCTTATGAATAAAAATCTAACAAAGTATGATTGGTTAATTATGGAGACGCTTTGGGCAAACAGCCCGTTGTTTTTATCGCAAATTATGGAAAGCATGAAAAAGGCAGTAGACTGGAAACACCCAACATATGTGACGTATTTACGAAGGTTGACGCAAGCGGGGTATGTTGGCTATGACACCGTAAGCAACATGAGAAGGTACTCGCCGGTGCTGACAAGAGAGCAATGTGTGAGTGAAGAGATGCAAAGCATGAAAGAAAAGTTTTCGCAAAAAAGCACAAGATTGGTGCTTGCAAGCCTGATAAAAGAGGGTGGGCTTAAAGATTCCGATTTTGAAGAATTAAAAACATTAATTTCAGACCTACAATCAAAAAAATAGTAATATCATAAGACACAATTTGTATAATAAAAGACACAGTTACAGGAGGCAAAGTTATGGGTATAGCTGAAATGTTGGTAGAAACAAGCATATATGCGGCAATAATATTTGGAATAATATTATTGTTTAAGCACATTTTAAGCAAGAAAATTTCACCGTGGCTTAATTATGCGGTATGGTTTTTGCTGATAGTCAGGCTTTTGATGCCTGCTACGATAGAAAGTGGGTTTTCTTTTTTCGTCATACAAAATGAACCGGCCGTGCAGACTGCGCAATATTTTGAACCGGCGGAAGAAATTGAAGGTTTGCCGATGTTGCCACCAACAAATAATGTTGTGCAAGACAGCGACGACACTACGAATTTGCCACGAGAAGAAGCAGTGGGGGAGACGACGGTTGAGGTGAGCAGAACATTAGAACCTATGACTATAGGACAAATAATTACGGTTGTGTGGCTGGCGGGAGCGGTTTTCTTTGCTCTGTACTTCTTGCGTGTATACGAGAAGATGAGAAAGAGCTTGCAAAATTCGGTTGAGCCGACGGAATATTTGCAGAAATTGTTTTATGAGTGTAAAGAAGAATTGGGAATAAAAAGAAATGTAACGCTTTCTTGCCACTATGGCTTAGGGGCGCCGGTGTTGTATTACAACAGGGTTATTATGCCGATAGAATTATTGGTTTCATACGATGATCGCAGAATAAAACATATGATGATGCACGAACTGTGCCATTTTAAGCGCAAGGATTATTATATGTTGATGTTGCTGGCAATAATAAAGAGTGTATATTGGTTTAATCCCATAGTTTGGATATCATATAACATGATGAGAAATGACATGGAAATAGCCTGCGACGCACAAGCGGTGAGCGGATTAACAAAAGACGAAAAAAGCGAATATGCCCTAACCATACTTCATATGTTTAAAAGAAATGCCGAACCGAATTTTGTATTGTCTATGGCGAGCAACAAAAAAATTGCAAAAAGCAGAATAGAGGGTATATTTATGAAAAACAAAACAAAGAAAAGTGTTTGCGTGTTGACAATGTTTTTAGCTCTATTGATGGGAATAACTTGCTTTACAACTGCGTGTCAACCTAAAGTTGAAGAGGTTGTGGTGACGGATAATATGGAAGTGGCAAAAGTGCCTGATGTAGAAGAAAGCGCACTATCTGTGCAAATAAATTCAGCTAACAATGAGTTTATTAAACTCGAGGCTCCGGCAAGTGTTTCTCAGGAAGCAATAGAAACAGACAATACTTCGATAGGTATAGATGCAAATGTCACGGTGCCCGACAGCACAGGCTATGCCATAACTCGGGCAGAAAAAATAGAACTGACAGACGATTTGGTTTTAGAACAAGTTCAAATGTTGGTCGGTGATACGCCAATGTATTCCGAATGGGTTATCGACAAAGAAGAATGGCTGGATTATCTGAATGTGGCAAAAGAAAAAGAAGGCACAGATGCAATAACTAAATCGCAGTTAGACTATCTGCAAGAAATGTATGATACGGCAACGAGTGATGTGGAAAATATGGAGTTTAGTTTTGACGATGTGAAAGAAAACTATGCGTATGGAATAAGCGTCAGGACAAAAGAAGATGATTTGGCTAATTTTGTGGTAGATAGGGGCAATAACACTTTCTATTTTACGCGCGGTTTGCATTACAATGTTTTTACCGAAAGTATGATAGAGGAAGGCGAATCGGCAGGCCTAATGTTGCCTAATATATCTGAGAAGGAGGCTTTAAAAACGGCACAAGAATATATGGATGCTTTTGACATAGACTTAGATTTATTGTCTACAGATTATTGCAGTGTTTCAGACTATGGGTTTAATACCACAACGGGTTACTCGTTTACATTTACAAGGAAAATTAATGGGTTGCAAACTCAAACGGGATTTGCTAAAGGCTATTATATATCGCCGCATAGCCGACCTGTAATAGGATCTCCGTGGAATGAAGAGGTGTTTAGTGTGG
>CAYJNC010000030.1:0-3725 GCA_964371185.1 uncultured Christensenellaceae bacterium | reverse complement strand
TGTGGCGGTAGACGACAAAGGAATATGTTTTTTGATATGGCAGGGTGCATCGGAAATCGTCGAAACAGTGGAAGAAAATGTAGAGTTGTTGCCGTTTGAAGAAATTAAGACCCGTTCTGTTGGCCAACTATCAAATAGTTTTTCCGACGACAGCCTATTTCCCGGGAGACAAGATTATTTGATAACAAATTATGAATTGGGAATCAGCTTGCTATCGGAAAAAGACAACCCACAAATGGGGCAATATGTTCCTACCTGGTATGTTACATATGGCGTGGAAAATAGTGTTGGTGCTGCCGATACACAGCAAATAATGTTTGATGCAAGGGACGGAAGTTGTGTTGAGCCGAGGATAACTACAAGTGAATTGGCAAAAATACCGGATGAAGTATTGTACAGCTATTTTTAGAGTAATAAACCGCAGACTGCCGATTTTAGGCATGTAAAAATAAAAAAACTTTCTCGACTATAATTGCCAAGAAAGTTTTTTTGTATAATAATTATTTTTTTGGTAGATGTATACACTCGGAAAGTGCATCTGCGCACGCTTCCATAAATGCCTCGCTGAAAGTTGGGTGAGGATGTGTTATTTGGGCGACTTCGTGTATAGTGATTTCCGATTCTATTAAAGAAACCGCTTCTGCTATAAGTTCGGTAACATTTGCACCAAACATATGAACGCCAAGCATTTCGCCATATTTTTTGTCGGCGATAACTTTAATAAAACCGACATTTTCGCCACAAGCGAGTGCTCTGCCGTTTGCGGCAAAAGGAAATTTTCCGATGAGTATATTTTCACGACCATATTTTTCGTTGGCTTGTTCTTGCGTTAGGCCGACGCTTGAAGCTTCGGGAATTGTGTATACACAAGCCGGAACATTCTTTAAGTTAACAATTTTGTTTTTGCCTAAAACGGCGTTTTCTGCCGCTATTTCACCCATTTTGAAAGCCGAATGCGCAAGCATTGCTTTGCCGTTTATGTCGCCCGGTGCAAAAATATTTGGAATGTTGGTGCGCATATCCTCGCCGACTTTCACATATCCTTTTTCTGTGTCGATTGCTAAATCTGCAATACAAGTGAGGTCGGCTTTTCTGCCAACACTAAGCAACACTTTGTCGCAGTCTATTTGCCCGTTGGACGTTTGCAACACAAGGTTATTGCGATTTTCTGATATCTGCGTTACCTGTGTGCCTGTTTTTATATTGACTCCACGGCTTTTAAGGGATTTTTCCATAGAAGTCGAGATTTCTTTGTCCATCATGGGGACAAGTGTGGGTGCTACCTCTACTATTGTAACGTCGCAACCAAAAGCATTAAATGCCGTTGCTATTTCACAACCTATTACACCGCCACCGATAATACATAATTTTTTTGGCAATTCCTTTAACTCAAGTATGGTGTCGCTGTTTAACACACCTTTTAAATCTATGCCGGGTATGGGTATTTTTCCGCATACCGACCCACCGCAAAGCAGTGTGTTTTTTGCGGTGTAAGTTTTGTTGTCACAAATAATTTCGGTGGAAGTCTTCATTGTAGCTTCTCCGTATACGACGGTTACGCCGTGTGAGCGCAACAAGCTAAAAACACCTCCGGTGAGTTGTTTTACCACGCCGTTTTTGTATTCTACAACCTTGCTTAAATCTACCGAAACGTTATTGTCGCAAACTATTCCTCTTTTTGCACTATGCTCAATTTGTTCTATTATTTCGGCCGTTTTAACATAAGATTTTGTAGGAATACACCCTCTGTTTAGGCAGGTTCCACCTACCACGCTTTTTTCAAAAAGCACTGTTTTTCCACCTAACATTGCCGCTTTAATGGCGGCTACGTACCCGGCCGGGCCGCCGCCTATTACGGCGACATCAAATATTTCAGGCATAATTTCCCCTTTCTGTTATGTCAATGCAATTAGCGGATTTTCGAGCAAGCCCTTTATTCTTTGTTGGAATTTGGCGGCTACCACTCCGTCCATTATGCGATGATCATAGGTGAATGAAATCATCATTATTTTATTAACTACTATTTTATCGTTTATCAGTGCAAGCTCATCTTCTACCGAGCATACTCCTAAAATTCCCGATTCGGGTGGGTTGATAATAGGGGTAAAAGCATACACATTAAACATGCCTAAGTTAGACACTGTGAATGTGCCTCCTGTCATATTTTCTTGCCTTAGGTTGCCTGTGCGAGCGGCGGTAGCTAAGTCTTTAGCGGTTTTGGAAAGGTTAGACAATGATAATAGGTCTGCGTTTTTGATTACCGGAACAAGCAAACCGTCTTCTACACCGACGGCAAACCCTAAATTAACTTCGGATTTAACGATTAATTCATTGCCTTGTATGCAAGTACGGGTTTCGCTAAACTCGGATACAGCCCTTGCAACCGCTTTTAATATAAAGTCGTTCAGAGAAATCTTTTCTTCGCTGTTCTCATTTAATTTTGCTCGCAGTAAAAGCAATTCGGTAACATTTACCTTCATATGTTGTGTTACAACGGGTATTTCCTGATGGCTTTTTGTTAATCTTTCCGAAATTACTTTGCGCATAGAGCTCATTTTAACACGGTTTTGTGTTGTGTTGTCTGCCAAGGCTAAAACGTCGTCTTTTAGTATTTTTCCACCGTGTCCGCTTCCTGTAACGCCGGACAAATCTACATTTAAATCTGCGGCTACTTTTGTGGCAAGCGGTGTTGCGGAAATAACATCGGCGGCTTTGATTTCACCAAACTTACCGCTGGGTGTTACATCTGATAGATTTATGCCCATTTCAAAAGAAAGTTTTTTTGCGTATGGCGTTGCGGCTATGTCCTTACCGTTTTGCAAAACTTGTGTGTTTGTGCTTGTGTCGGTAGATGTTTGTTGTACCGGTTCTATTATAGTAGGTTCGTCTTTTTGTACGGCCGCTTTTTTATCGGGAATTTGTTCTCCCTCTTCGCCTATATAGCCTATTACTTCGAGTACGGGTATAACATCGCCGTCTGTGGCTGTTTTTGCAAGCAAAACACCGCTTCCGGGGGATTCGGATTCCATTGTTATTTTGTCTGTCTCTATTTCCATTATAGGCTCGTTCAACTCTACTTTGTCGCCTACTTCTTTTAGCCAACGTATAAGAGTTCCTTCTTGCATATCCATGCCGGCTTTGGGCATTATAATTTCAACCATAAAAATTCCCTCCTATAATATTTCGTCGATAGCTCGAGTTATTTTTTCGTGGGTGGGGAAAACTTCCTTTTCAATGTTGGGGTTGAAAGGAACGGGGCAATAAAGGCCTCCCACTCTTTTTATGGGTGCGTCGAGGTAATAAAATGCCTCGCTGTCTGCGATTGTTGCGGTTATTTCTCCGCCAAAACCGCCAAATTCAACCGCCTCATGAACGATGATGGCCTTTTTTGTTTTCTTGACAGAATTTATTATGGCTTCTTTGTCGAGAGGAACCAAAGAGCGCAGGTCTAAGACTTCTATGTTTATGCCTTTTTCTTTGTAGGTTTGAGCAACTTCAAGACACATAGGCACCATTCTTCCGTAGGTTATAATAGTAGCGTCGTCGCCTTCGAGTTTGATGTCGGCTTTGCCGAGCGGAATGGAATAATCGCCCTCCGGAACTTCGCCTTTTGTGCGATATAGCCTTTTTTGCTCTAAGAATACGACGGGGTTGTTGTCTCTGATGGCAGAAATAAGCAGCCCTTTTGCATCGTAGGGAGTGGAAGGAACTACAACTTTAAGGCC
>CAYJNC010000029.1:7529-12265 GCA_964371185.1 uncultured Christensenellaceae bacterium | reverse complement strand
ATTGCGCTTGCCGGTTCGGGTTCTGCAATAGGCGTAGGGTATTATGCCTCTAAGGTGGGAGTTGCGTTTTGTACCGATGTAAGAAAAGGTTTGTTTAAGCACATAGATAAATTTACTATGGCAGAGTTTGACAAAGTGGGAACGGCTTCTTTGACAATGCGAACAACAAACGACATAATGCAAGTACAAAATTTCACAATTATGCTTTTTAGGGTAATAATATTGGCACCCATAATGTGCGTAGGAGCAATAGCGCTTTCGATTGAAAAAAATGCTCAACTCGCCTTGATAGTAATAATATGTATGCCCATCATTTTAATATTCTTGATATCCGTTATGAAAAGGGCATTTCCCATTTTTAACTCGACACAGAAAAAGTTAGATAAGGTTAATTTGGTTTTGCGTGAAAACATAACGGGCGTGCGTGTAATTCGTGCGTTTACAGCCGAAGAGAGAGAAGAACAGAGGTTTGAAGCCGCAAACGAAGACATGACTCAAACGTCTATAAAATCACAAATTCTGATTTCTACCATAATGCCGTTGCTCATGCTGATAATCAACTTAGCAACAGTTGCGGTTGTTTGGTTCGGCGGACAACAAATAACAATGGGAACGCTTGAAGTGGGCGACATGATGGCGTTCATACAATATTTGGTTCTCATAATGTATTCGTTGGTTATGATGTCCTTTATTTTCGCAATGCTCCCACGGGCAAATGTTTGTGCCGAGCGTATTAATGAAGTGTTTGAAATTGAACCGGAAATCGTTAATTCCAAAAACGCGAAAATTCCCGAAGAAAAAACGGGTATTGTCGAGTTTCGTGATGTTGCACTAAATTACGGCACTGCGGAAAAACCCGCAATCGCAAAAATTTCTTTTACGGCAGAACCCGGAAAAACCACTGCCATCATAGGTGCGACCGGCAGCGGAAAAAGTTCGGTTATTTGTCTGATACCACGTTTAAGAGATGTTTCCGACGGCGAAGTGCTGGTCGATGGCGTGAATGTTCGTGAATACGACATAAACGCATTGAGGAAAAGAATAGGCTATGTTCCGCAAAATTCCGGTTTGTTTTCGGGAACAATACGTTCAAACATAGCTTTTGAAAACGAAAACATGCCCATGGAACAAGTTGAACGTGCGGCGAAAATTGCACAGGCGGAAGCCTTTATATTGCAAAAAAAGAAGGGATATGACGACGAAATAGCCCAGGGTGGTACAAATGTGTCGGGCGGACAAAGGCAACGTTTAACGATTGCACGTGCGATTGCCGGCGGAGGAGACATCTTAGTGTTCGACGACAGCTTCTCGGCGCTCGATTTTAAGACAGATTCCTTGCTTAGGCAGGCAATTTCCGACAACACAGAAAATGCAACCGTAATTATTGTTGCGCAGCGTGTTAACACCATAATGAATGCCGACCAAATACTTGTAATGGAAAAAGGCGAAATTGTGGGAAGAGGAACGCACGAAGAACTCGTTTTGAATTGTCCTGTGTATGCGGAAATCGCAAAAACACAATTAGCATAGGGAGGGGATATATATGTCAGCAGTTAATAAACCTCAAACTGAAGGAAAAGGCAAGCCGAAAAATTTCTCTAAGACGGCCAAACGATTATTTTCGTATTTTAAACCATACAAGAAAAAAATGGCGCTCGTTATTTTGTTTGCCATATTAGGCGTATGCTTTTTGATTATCGGTCCGCGTATGTTAGGAGAGGCAACAAACCTAATCGTACTGGGGGCAGAAACCAATACCATTGATTTTGACAGCCTAAAGTTAATTTTAAGCATACTCATAGTTACCTATGGATTGTCGGCATTTTTTACCTATCAACAACAGAGAAAAACGGCGCAAGTTGCACAGCGCACAATATATGATTTGCGTGAAGACGTAGACAAAAAAATCCAAAGATTACCGCTAAATTACTATGACACACACACCCGTGGCGATGTTTTGTCTCGTACAACAACAGATATAGAGCAAATCAGCACCACCATACAGCAGATGATGACACAGTTTCTGACGGCGGCTTTCACCATTGTGGGCATACTCATAATGATGTTTACGCTAAGTTGGCAGATGACGCTTATTGCACTGCTTGTTTTGCCGGCTGCGCTGTTTTTGTGCTCTATGGTCATAAAAAAATCTCAAAGATATTTCTTGGGACAACAAAACAAGTTGGGTCAGGTAAACAGTTTTGTAGAAGAGCAATATTCCGGCCATGCTGTGGTAAAGTTATACAGAACGGAAGGACGTGCCGAAAAAGAGTTTGACGAACTAAACGATAGATTATACGAAGACGCAAGAAGGGCTCAATTTGCCTCGAGTATTATGATGCCCATAACAAACTTGGTGGGTAATATCGGCTATGTTGCAATCTGTGTTTTGGGTGGTGTGCTAACGACCGGAGGAAGTTTAACGGTGGGTACAATTCAGGCATTCATACAATATATGCAGCAGTTCACACAGCCCATTATTCAAACATCAAACATAATAAACTTGCTGCAGTCTACAATAGCGGCGGCAGAACGTGTATTTGAATTGTTAGACGAAGACGAACAGTCGGAAGAAAGAGAAAACCTGCAAGCGATGCAAACAACACAAGGCAACATAGAGTTTGACCATGTTAAGTTTGGATACACGCCCGAAAGAATATTAATTACGGACATGAATGCAAACATAAAACCCGGCCAAAAAGTTGGAATATGCGGGCCTACGGGTGCAGGCAAGACAACTATGATTAACCTGCTTATGCGGTTTTACGACATCAACGATGGTAGCATAAAAATAGACGGTGTAGACACAAGAGACATGTCGAGAGAAACCCTTCGCAGTCTGTTTGGAATGGTTCTGCAAGACACATGGCTTTATTCTGCAAGCATAAGAGACAATATTCGCTATGGCAACCCGACGGCAACGGACGAAGAAGTTGAAGAGGCTTGCAAGATGGCGAATGCCGATTATTTCATAAGGACCTTGCCGGAAGGTTACGAAACATTAATAGATGAAGAAGCCGGCAATTTGTCGGCGGGGCAAAAACAATTGCTTACCATAGCCCGAGCGTTTTGCGCAAATCCGCAAATTTTAATCTTGGACGAGGCGACAAGCTCTGTTGATACTCGGACAGAAAAACTTATTGCGGACGCCATGAAGAACTTAACAAAGGGGAAAACAAATTTCCAAATTGCGCACAGGCTTTCTACAATAAAAGATGCAGACTTAATTTTGGTAATGAAGGATGGAGATATTGTTGAACAGGGTACGCACGACCAACTCATGCAAAATGATGGTGGCGTATATTCTACCCTATACAACTCACAATTTGCCTAACAGACTATGAACAAACCAAATTTTTCGCAGATTATTATTTTGCTGATACTGACGGGAGCAGGCATACTGCTCCCGTATCTTGCAAACTCGCTTAATGTAAATGAAATTTTAATATTGATGCACATACCGGTCATATTGGCAGGCTTTTTGTTGCCTATGAGTTGGGCGGTTTCATGTGCTGTCATACTACCAATAGCAAACACACTTATTTTTGGCATACCTACCGCACTGACAGACCTACCTTTAATGGTGTGTGAGCTTTTTGCCTATGCGGCTTTTGCAAACTTTTTCTACGAAATGCTGGAATATGGCATATTAAAAGCATTGCTATTAACAATGCTTTGTGGTAGAGTCGTATTGTTTTGTTCGGCATCTATTTACGGCGCAGTAGATTCCGGAAGTTTCAACTCTATAAGCTATATTGTTGAAACGTTTACAGTTAGCTGGCCGGGTATGATTTTGCAAATTGCAGCCATACCGACAATCATGTCGATTGCTAAAAAAGTCCGCTTACGGTTCCATCGTCTGTGATTGTTATGTTTAGAGCAGAAGGAACTTTTGGCAGGCCGGGCATACGCATAATGGTGCCACACAGCGCAACAATGAAACCTGCTCCCGAGCACAGCCTAACGTCACGCACTGTAAGTTCAAAATCTTTAGGAGCGCCGAGTAATTTGGGATTATCGGAAAAACTATACTGAGTTTTAGCAATGCACGGCGAAAGATGGCCGTGTCCTTCTTGTTCAAATTGTTTAATCTTATTTTTTGCTGTAATGTCAAAAGAAACAGACTTTGCACCGTATATTTTTGTTGCAAGCTCTGTTATTTTTTCTCGTAGGCTAAGGTTTTCGTCGTACGGATGAGACGGAACAGAAACTTCCGATAAATTTTCGCATACGGCCTTGGCAAGTTCGACGGCACCTTTGCCGCCGTCTGCCCATGCTGTGCTCACGGCACAGGGAACATTTTTCTTTGTTAAATATTCTTTTAAACAGTTTATTTCTTGTTCGGTGTCGGTGGGGAAACGGTTTATTGCCACAACAACCGGTAAGTTATATACTTTTTTTATGTTTTTAATATGCCTGTCGAGGTTTGAAAACCCGGTTTCAAGAGCATAAATGTTTTGTTCGTTTAGGTCGGCGGTTAAAACACCACCATGATATTTCAAAGCACGTACGGTTGCCACGATAACAACGGCATTCGGCCATATGCCGGCATTCTTACATTTAATATCTAAAAATTTTTCAGCACCGAGGTCTGCGCCGAAACCGGCTTCAGTAACGGTATATTCGCTTAGCAAAGACGACATTTTTGTAGCTATTACGCTGTTGCAACCGTGAGCAATGTTTGCGAAAGGTCCGCCGTGCATAAAAACGGGGGTGTGCTCGAGTGTTTGCACAAT
>CAYJNC010000029.1:0-7519 GCA_964371185.1 uncultured Christensenellaceae bacterium | reverse complement strand
TAAGCGCATCTTTTAGTAAAACTGCCATAGGTCCGCCTGCGCCTATGTCTTTAACGCTTACTGCCTTTCCCGAATAAGAAAAGCCGATCGTTATGTTGTCTAAGCGTGTTTTAAGGTCTGCCATGTCTTTTGACAAACATAGTATCGCCATAATTTCCGAGGCGGCGGTAATGTCGAAGCCATCTTCTCTTGGGACACCGTCTACCGTTTTACCCAAACCGCAGACAATGTTTCTTAATTGGCGGTCGTTCATGTCCATGCAACGTCTAAAAGAAACTCTGCGAGTGTCTATTTGGTGAACATTACCTTGATATATATGGTTGTCTATCAAGGCACACAACAAATTATTAGCGGATGTGATGGCGTGTAAGTCGCCGGTAAAATGCAAATTTATGTCTTCCATTGGAATGACTTGCGAATATCCGCCCCCTGCGGCACCGCCTTTTATGCCGAAGACAGGGCCTAATGAAGGCTCTCTTAAGGCAATAGAAGTGTCTTTGCCGAGCAAATGAAGTGCATCTGCAAGGCCGATCGAAACAGTCGTTTTTCCTTCTCCCGCAGGTGTCGGATTCATGGCCGTTACAAGTATGAGTTTGTTGTTTTTGCGCTGTTTATGTTCATTGAAAACAGACAAAGAAACCTTAGCCTTGTTATGACCGTAGGGCAATATATGTTCGGGGTTAAGCCCGAGTGCTTCTCCTATTTCGCTAATTGGTTTTATACATGCAGATTGAGCAATTTTAAGATCATGATTCATAAAAATGTAACTCCTAACCGATATTTTATTATTCTAAGTTTACTACTATTCTTATCTATATCAAACATTTTGTCAACAAATTTATTAATATTTAATATATAATAAAATGTGAATATAGTATGAAAACCGGGCGTAAGTATACAAATAACTTTACACGTAAGCGATTTTTATATATAATAAGTACTGAAATAAAACTTAAAGAATTGCTTTCAGCCATAATAAAATGCTTGCCGAGCGTTTGTTAGGGGAGCTTAATCAAGTGGTTGTAAGCGACAACGAAGAGGGGAATATAGTTTATATGAGAAAAAAATTTGCGGTTGTGTTGATTATGATAGCGGTTCTGACGCTATTTATTTTAGGTTGCGGAGGCACGGCAAACATTAGCAAGCCGGCAATGGCCGAAGGGGCTACAGCTTTTGTGGCCGAAGGGTCTTGCACGGCAACCTTAAACGGCAATGTGCTTAATGTGTCGGGAACAGCAAACCTAATGGATGGCACAAACGGCATAATTCGTGTGTTAAGTGCAGACGGAACATTGGTCGACGAACAGAAATTCACAAAATCGGGAGAATCGATATCTCATGATTTTGCGGTAACCGAAGAATGGCCGGAAGTTGTTTACGGATTTATAACTTTTGACACCGAAAGTGCCGACAGCCAGCCGGATGAGGTAGAACTGGCTTATGGAAGAAATTTTCAGAACATAGAGGGTGACAGCGAAAACGTAATCTGGGATGCTGCCGGTGTTATGGTTGTGTTTCAGAGTGAAGAGGTTGTTATCTAATATAACGTAACTGCAGATAATATTTTTAGAAAGTGAGCGATAATTATGATAGACAATCAAATTGCCGAAATAGCGCAAAGGATAAAAGCGCTGCGTGACTTAGAAGAAGTTTCCATAGAAGAAATGGCTAAGCTTACAGAAAAAACGGTTGAAGATTATGAGCAATATGAAAAAGGCGAAAAAGAGTTTTCTTTCAGCTTCTTGTTTTCGATTGCAAATAGGTTGGGTGTTGATATTACAGAGCTTATTACCGGTGAAAACGCAAGGTTGCACAAATATGTTTGTGTGAAGAAAAACAAAGGCCTGAAAATGGAGCGCAGAAAGCAATACAAGTATCAACATTTGGCGTCTGTTTTCAAAGACAGAAACATGGAACCCTTTGTGGTGACGGTTGAACCAAAAGATGTTGAGGCGGTTTTAAAACATTCACATGACGGGCAAGAGTTGAATTATATTATTGAAGGCAGCCTGACAATGTACATGGGCGATTCGGAGTTTTTAATGCAAGAGGGCGACAGCATTTATTTTGATGCTCAAACACCTCATGCAATGAAAGCGGAGAACGGAAAACCGTGTAGATTTTTAGCCATAATTTCAAAATGAAAAGGAAACTTGTTAAATGATATATGAAAAATACAGCACACATAACTTTAAAGATTATAAGGACTTTGCAGAGAACTTCAAAATAAATGTTCCGGAAAATTTTAATTTTTCTTACGACGTAATAGACGAACTCGGCAACACAAAACCGGATAAATTAGCTTTGCTTTTTACAAACGTAGACGGGCAAGAACGTCGGTTTACTTTTAAGGAATTAAGCGAGCTATCAAACCAAGCCGCCAATATGTTTGCACAACAGGGTGTTAAAAAAGGCGACAAGGTTATGCTTATATTAAAAAGGCAGTATGAATTTTGGATTTCCATACTTGCATTGCACAAGATTGGTGCGGTAACAATTCCGGCAACGCATTTGCTTACAAAAAAAGACATTGTGTACAGGAACAACGCTGCCGAGGTCAGTATGATTGTAGCAACAAGCGACGGCACATTGAAAGAGCACGTTGAAGAGGCAGAAGCAGAATCCACCACAATTGAAAAGAAAATGATAGTAGGCGAAGACAGGCCGGGTTGGTCTGAATTTTGGACAGAGCTTGAAAAACAGTCGACCGAATGGGTACGGCCTACAGGCGAGAACGCAACTCAAAATGAAGATATTATGCTTTTGTATTTCACTTCGGGAACGACAGGTATGCCAAAGATGGTAGCACATAATTTCTTATATCCCTTAGGGCACATAGTGACAGCAAAATATTGGCATAATGCGCAAGAAGACGGCATTCATTTGACGGTTGCAGACACCGGTTGGGCAAAAAGTGCATGGGGAAAATTGTATGGACAATGGTTGGCGGAAACCTGTGTTTTTGTTTACAACATGGAAAAATTTGTTCCGGACGAACTTTTGCAAAAAATTGCCGACTATAAAATAACAACTTTTTGTGCACCACCCACAATATACAGATATTTTATTAAAGAAGATTTAAGCAAATATGATTTGTCTTCATTAAAATATACAACTATAGCAGGCGAACCGCTAAACCCGGAAGTTTATAACCAATTCTTAAAAGAAACCGGTTTGAAACTCATGGAATGCTACGGACAAACGGAAAACATGCCGTTGCTCGGAAATTTCTTGTGGATGGAGCCACGGCCGGGTTCTATGGGTAAACCAAACCCGACTTTCAACATAGACCTGATAAACGATGAAGGCGAAACTTGTTCTCCGGGTGAAACGGGCGAAGTTATTTTGCGTACCGGAGAAGGTGTGCCGGTCGGTATGTTTATGGGTTACTACAAAGAAGAAGAATTAACAAACAAAGTTTGGAATAATGGTATATATCGTACAGGCGACATAGCCTGGAGAGACGAAGACGGATATTTTTGGTATGTCGGTCGTGCAGACGATGTCATAAAATCATCGGGGTATCGTATTGGGCCTTTCGAGGTAGAAAGCGCACTTATGGAACATCCGGCGGTGCTTGAAACCGCAATAACCGGTGTGCCGGACCCGGATAGAGGGCAAATAATCAAGGCGACTATTGTTTTAGCGGCAGGTTATTCTCCGTCGGAAGAATTGAAAAAAGAGTTGCAAACACACGTTAAAAAGACGACCGCTCCGTATAAATATCCGAGGGTAGTTGAATTTGTTGAAGAAATGCCAAAAACAATCAGCGGAAAGATCAGAAGGGTTGAATTAAGAGAAAAAGACGCAAAGAAATAGAGTTAATCATTAAATTTGTATTGTCGATCAGGAAAGGATAGTGCTTATGGAAACTAATAGTGTTGTAAAAAAAGAGAAATTAGCTATAAAACTTGTGATAGTATTATTGTCTGTTTCGATTGCAGCAATAATCGCAAATATAGTTTTACTTGTGCAGTGGGGTATAACCTATGGTGTTGCGCCCGGGTTGGTGGGTGTAACGCAAACATTGTTCCAAACGAGCGCATATTTTGTTATGCTTGTCTTGCTCGGTTCTTTGGTTGTTTTATTCGTGAAACTGAGAAGAGAAATGATCTTAAAAATATTTGCATGGGGCATGATGCTGTTTTCGGTAGTATACGTATCCCCGGTATTTTCGCAAATGTTATTCATATTAGACCAATTCGAGCCGTTGGCTTTACTTATGCAAATAGCCATTTATGCACCGATGCTTTGCTCTATGGTAGCGTTGATAGCAACACTTGTGCAGTGGGATTCCACCTACAGATTGATAGCGAGCAAGATTACAATGATTTGTGGTGTGGTTGCGGCATTTTTCGTGGTTTTCTTTGCTGTATTTGAAATCAGCCAAATCACCGATTGGACAACTTTTGACATTGCGTTCATTTTCACAACAATATTAAGCGGTGTTGCGGTAATATTGCTTTGCATATACTTATCAATAATTACATCATCACGCAGGGTATTTGATAGATTGGTTTTTGCCATGAGTGAAGAAGAAGCAAGGGTTATTGAAAATGTTGAGGACCGTATGGACGACATGGCAGAAGAAATTGAAGAAGAAATATATGCCAAAATGATGGCGAGTGTAAAAAAAGAAGCGGAGACGGTTGTAGAAGCGGAAGAATCTGCAGAAGGTGACACCGAACTTAAAGAAGAACAAGACAAAGAATAGAACCAAATGCTATTTTTATATGCTAAAATAAAAAGACGGATAACCGTCTTTTTTAGTATTTTATGCACACCGGCTGTGCGATGGAGGGAATATGGCTTTTTTTTCGCAAGAGTGGTTGCAAGAACTGCTGAGCAAAATTAATATTGAAGATGTTGTGGGCGAATACGTTACCCTCCAAAACAAATCGGGGAGGTTGTGGGCGTGTTGCCCGTTTCATAACGAAAAAACCCCGAGTTTTTCTGTAAACGCAGAGCGTGGTTTTTACCATTGTTTCGGTTGCGGCAAAGGTGGAAATGCCATTCAGTTTGTTATGGAACAAGAAAAGATGACTTTTGTTGAGGCGTGCACATATTTGGCGGAAAAAGTTAACTTGGAAATACCTACAAACGTAGACAACAAACAATATGAAAAGAATAAGGCTATGCGCGAAAGAATTTTTGCGATGAACAAAATTGTGGCAGGTGCTTATCATAAAGCACTTTTTTCGGAAGACGGAAAAGAAGCCTTACAATATTTGAAAAAAAGAGGCTTTTTAGACAATACGATTAGGGCATTTGGTTTAGGGTATGCAAAAGACAGTTTTGACAGTATTTTGCAGTTGCTTTTAAAAGAAGGCTACACAAAACAAGAGATGAGTGTTGCGGGTTTGGTTAGAATAAAAGAAGATAAGTGCTACGATTTATTCAGAAACCGTGTTATGATACCCATAATAAACACTTTTTCACAAGTTGTAGGATTTGGTGGCAGGGTGATGGACGATAGCCTACCAAAATATTTAAACTCGCCCGAGACACCGACGTTCCGGAAAAGTAAGAACTTATACAACCTAAACATAGTACGCAAACAAAAAAACATACAATATATTTTGCTTGCGGAAGGATATATGGATGTCATTGCCTTGGTAGCAAACGGTTTGCCGACGACAGTTGCAACACTTGGGACGGCGATAACAAAAGATCAAGCAAGGCTTATAGCCAAGTATTCAAAAATTGTATACATATCATACGACGGAGACGGAGCCGGAAAAAAAGCGGCTTTGCGTGCGATAGACATATTAGAAAAAGAACAATTAGATTGCAGAATAATTAGTATTCCCGAAGGAAAAGACCCTGACGATTATATGTCGGAAAAAGGTAGAGACGGATATTTGGAATTGTTAAAGAATGCAAAAAGTTCTGTTGAATATAAGTTCGACATCATGGGAGAAAAATACGATTTGGCAGACCCTTTTCAAAAAGAAAATTATGCAAAGGAATGTATTGCCATATTAAAATCGTTAAACGGCGCCATACTAAAAGAAAAATATGCCGGTGTTTTAGCCGAGCGCACCGGGTTTTCACAAACTTCGATTCTGCAAGACGTGGGAGACATTAAACCCGAAACGAAAACTTTTAAAAAAGAGCCTGAAAAACGAGTAGTTTTGACGGCGGAAGCCAAGGCGGAAAACTACATTGCCGGATACATTTGCATAAATCCCGAGGTTATTAGAGACATATCTAACAGGCTTTCTGACAAAGATTTTACCCTAAATGCAAACAAAAAAATATTTTTATACATTTTGAAAAGCATAAATAAAGGAATTAGCCCTACCGGTGCCGAAATATTATCTATATTCGAAAATGACGAGGAAAAAAACCATGTCAGTAAACTTTTGGTGGCAAGCGCAGATGTTTTCGGGGAGGGAAAAAAGGCAGATGCGTTTTTGGCAGATTGTATAAAACATGTCCTTATAAGGACAAAGACCAATGCGTTGCAAGAATGTTTTGCAGAGTATAAGGAAAGTGAAGATGCTCAGCATAAGGCTGAAGTAAGCAAAAGAATTAAGTTGCTTACGGGAGAGTTAAGCAAGTTAAAGGGGAGTGTCTGAATAATTATACGGGATAAAGATAATAAATATTATTTTTATTTGTGAAAAGTGTTATAACCGTGTCATAAAAGGTTATAACATAGTAAAGCGATAAAATAATTATTTACGGTCAATTATGAACGTATGGTTGTTAGACTAAAGGAAAGAATAAAAAATAGTAGGTGAAGAGATTTTGAGCAAGAAAGACGCAAAGGTGGAGAAAGAGCCACAAGAAAACAATGTTGTAGACGAACAGACGACAAGTGCCGAAGATCGTATTCAAAAGATATTAGACATAGGCAGAAAAAACGGGGTCATTAAGTTTAAAGATATAGAAGATGCTTTCGACGAAGTCCAAATGAAACCCGAACAGATAGAAAAATTATACGAGATTTTAGAAGACCTCAAAATAGATGTTATCGATGAAGAAATCGAAAAAGACATTCAGACAACATCTGATGAGGGTGAGGTTGAGTATGATTTATCTATACCCGAAAGCATAAACATAGACGACCCGGTGCGCATGTACCTAAAAGAAATAGGCAAAGTACCTTTGCTTTCCGCCGCCGAAGAGGTTGAACTTGCAAAACTTATGGGCGAGGGTGATCAAAACGCTAAGAAAAAACTTGCTGAGGCGAATTTGCGTTTGGTGGTAAGCATAGCAAAGAGATATGTCGGCAGAGGTATGCTTTTCCTAGACTTGATTCAAGAAGGAAACTTAGGGTTAATTAAGGCTGTAGAAAAGTTTGACTATCAAAAAGGCTATAAGTTTTCGACCTATGCAACTTGGTGGATTAGGCAAGCTATAACAAGGGCTATTGCCGATCAGGCGAGAACTATTCGTATACCTGTTCATATGGTTGAAACAATAAATAAGCTTATTCGTATATCGAGGCAGTTATTACAACAATACGGAAGAGATCCGTTGCCCGAAGAATTAGCAAAAGAAATGAATATTT
>CAYJNC010000028.1:0-12355 GCA_964371185.1 uncultured Christensenellaceae bacterium | reverse complement strand
TTTTTGCCTCCATATATGTCTTGCCCACATATTCGCCGATTATGCCTATTGCCATCAATTGTAAACCGCCTAATATCCAGATAGATATTATTGTACTTGTCCACCCCGAAACCGTGTCTCCTAACGCATTAACTATTAGTGAATATATCAACACCATAAGGGCTACTAAGAAAATTGCCGCTCCGACAACAGATATCATGCGTATGGGTTTTATTGAAAAAGATGTCACCCCTTCAAAAGCAAATGCCAACATTTTTCTTAACGGGTATTTAGATTCGCCCGCAAAGCGCTCTCCTCGCTCGTATTTAACCGTTGCAGTCTTATAGCCGATTTGCGGCACTATTCCCCTCAAAAACAAATTTACTTCCGAATATTCTTCAAGTGCTTGCAATGCACGTTTTGACATTAGCCTGTAGTCTGCATGGTTATAGACAATGTCTACTCCTAACACTTTCATTATTTTGTAGAAACCCTGTGCACTGTTTCTTTTAAAAGAAGTGTCTGTTTTCCTTTCCGAACGAACCCCATACACAATGTCTTTTCCGTCATGAAATTCGTTTAAAAACTCGTCTAACACTTCTATATCATCTTGCAAATCCGCATCCATAGAAATAGCGCAATCACACACGTCTTTTGCCGTCATCAACCCTGCAAGCAAAGCGTTTTGATGCCCTTTATTGTGCGCCAACTTAACACCTGAAACAAACTCGTTTTCACCGTTAAGTTGTTCTATAATGCTCCACGTATCGTCTTTTGAACCGTCGTCAACATATAATATTTTACTTTCTTTTGTTACCAAATTCGCCTGTATCATTCTACCCATTTTATCCGAAAGCCTTTTTGTCGTTTCTTTTATGACTTCTTGTTCGTTATAACAAGGAACAACAATATAAAGAGTGCTTGCCATATAACAACCTGCCTTTTCAAATTATTCACTATAATCATACATACTTTATTCTACTACAAAACAGCAACGTTTTACAAACAAATTAACATTGTTCCAATTTAAAAATATTTTTGCCTCTCCTGTTTAAGAAGAGGCAATTGTGAACGTTATACATTATTAGGGGATTTTCTTAACAATGTAAATTAAATTTTAATATACTTGTCTGCGAAATCAGCAATCGGCATAGGTTTATCGAAATAGTAGCCTTGTCCTCTGTCGCAATTTAAATTTTTTAATATTTCAAATTGTTCTAATGTCTCTATTCCTTCCGCAACCGAGCTTAAACCGGCTATCTCCGAGCAAATGTTCAACGCTACTTTAGTCAGCGATTTCGATTTTTTATCTTTATGCAAATTTGCAATCAAACGCATGTCTATCTTTATTTCATCGAAGTCAGACGATATCAATGCGGTTAAATTAGAATATCCACTGCCAAAATCGTCTAATGAAATGCCAAAGCCCACATCGGAAAAACTTTTTAGTATTTCCGACAGATTTTCATCGCAAGTACCGCTTATTGTTTCGGTTATCTCAACCAATATTCGTGACGTTGCAACGTCATGCTTATTACATATCTCAACAAATTTATCTACAATCCCATTTTCGGTAACCGTCATACGCGAGCAATTCACCGCTATTTTCATCTCTTTATTAAAACCGTTCTTTTCCCACTCTCCAAGCGACGCACAGACCTCATTAAGCACGAACAAATCGATGTTTGAAACTATGCCTTCTTTTTCATAAAAAGGAATGAACCCAATTGGAGCTTGCGGTGTTTTATCTGCATCTAACCTTCTAATTAGCGCCTCGCAACTTTCAAAACCACCGGTTTTCATGTTTATTTGAGGTTGTAAGTATACTACAAATTTACCGTTTTCGATTTCGCTTTGCAAGTTCTTAACAAGTATTTCGCTATATCTTCTTGTTTCCAAATCTTCATCGCCTATTTCTTTCAACGCCACTTCAAAACTCTTATTCCACGTATAACCGATTGTCGTGTCGAAATCTTTATTAACACTTAGTTTTTGTTTAAGTTCTTTTATATACGACTCAAACTCTCTTTCGCCGACATTTTTTTTGAGAACAACAAATTCGTCTCCACCCACCCGATATACATCGTCAAGAAATAATTCTTTCAAAATCTTTGCAATAAATTTAATTATGTTGTCGCCAAATTCCATACCTCGCATTTCGTTTATAACGCTCAACCCACTAATATCTATGTATGCCACACCTAAAGATTCTATTTTTCTCTCTTCTATTGAATTTAAGGCCACCCTGAAGCTATGTCTGTTTTTCACACCCGTTAGAGTATCGTAGTAGCTTAGGTTGTTTAGTTTGTCGAGCATATCGTTTTCGTCTAAGAACGTCGCAACAAACTTAGCGGTTGAACGCAACAACGTAAAATTACTAATATTCTTTTTCGGGTTGTCAACGCCTATGAAACCCGTCACCTTGCCTGTCTCATCTTTTATCGGCACACCGGCAACCGACACTAATTTTTCTTTTAAGAAGACTTCATATTCAATATCTTTTAATCTGTGTTTATCCTTATCCAAAACCAAATAACACTCATCGTTTACTTTCAGTTCTTCCATCCAAGTGCTTAATTTGTCTATGGGTATTTCTTTCGCCTTACTATACTCGGCATCTTCAACAACCCATTCTGCCGTGTTAATTGCTACATTTTTGCAATCGGATATTTCAAATATGAAACTTCTTCTCGCCTCATAGTGTTGCGCAATAATCTCTAACAATTCGTCTATACATATTCTCGGATCTTTCCCCGTGTGCAATGTTTCTATACAGTTAACTAAAACCCTTTCTTCTTCTAACTTGTTTTTTAATTCGGCTTCAAGAGAATTCAATTTTGTTATGTCTACCGCAATTTCAAGACGTGCCACATTCCCTCTGAAAGGAATTAACTTGTCTTTTACTAAAAATGTTTTATTTATGAGCGGATTAAAGTGCGTCCACTCGTAAAAATCATTTTCGTCTATTATGTCATTTGTGCAAAATTCACACGGTTCTGTTTTACCTTGCAACAACTCGTAACACTTTTTGCTTTGCATCTCTTCTTTGCTCGGATTCCCTATTGCATCCATACCCGTTTTGTTTAGGTATAGCAAGTCGTATGTGTCTACATCTGAAATATACGAGATGTTGTCTGCATTGTCCATAATATATGCCGATGTTTTATTGTTTTCGGTGAGAAAATTAACTTTATCGTCTAAATGCGCACGTTGCAACATAATAGAAAACAATTTTGCAATGTATTGCAAACTGTTTATCTCTTTTTCACTCCAAACACGGGCCTTTGTACAATCGTCTAAACCTAAAATAAACGAAACGTAATTATCCTTTTTCACCTGAGCATGAACAAAAGATTCTATGCCTTGGCTTGCCATGGTTTCATAAGAACCTTCCGTCTTAAAAGTGCTTTTCAAATCGTTGCTGTAGACTATGCCATTATGCGAACCTTTGAACAAATCTGCAAACAGACAGGCTTCTAAACCCTGCAAATTTCCTTTTTCCTTGCTTACGCCTTCTTTGCACCATTCAAATGTGTTGTCGTAGGTTTTACCGTTGTCTAAACTTTCAAATATATAACATCTGTCGGCATCATACTTTTGGCAGATATATCTTAACACCGAATCAATAGAAAACTCGTCGCCGTTTCTTTCATAAAGGATATTAAACGCCGCACCGATAAGCTCGTAATCGAAATATGTTGCTGCCATTCTGTCTGCATTCTCAAGCTTGGTTAAATTTGTAAGCGTGCCGCCAAACAAAGATTCATCGTAGAACACAAACCGATTCTTGCCCAATATTTTCGCTTGATACAAAGCCTTATCCGCATTTTTATACAGATCGCTATAGTGCATTTTTCTATCGTTGCAAATAGCGATGCCTATGCTTCCGGAAATTGTATAATTTTTGTCGCCGCCCGAATATGTTTTTTTGAAAACTTTAAGCACCGTCTTTGCTTTTTGTTCTAACATCTTCTCGCTAACAACACCTTCGACAAAAACAGTAAATTCATCGCCGCCGATTCGTGCAATTACATCATTACTTCTAAAAGAGGCTTTAAGACCTCTTGCTATTTCTTTTAATACTTCGTCTCCAAAAAAGTGGCCTAAATTATCGTTTATGCTTTTAAAATTATCTATGTCTACAATAAACAAGGCCTGTTGACCGCTATTTAGCTCTGCAATCTTCTTGGAAACTATGTTTTCAGCACTAATCTTGTTATAACAATTTGTTAATAAATCCATCTGAGAACGCTCTTCCAAAACCTTTTGATCATGAATATCGGCGCCCTTGCCTACAATGAAAATCGGTTTGCCTTCACTGTATATTGTCTGATATATCATTCTGCCATATCTATAACTGCCGTCATTTTGCAAATAGCGTATGTCTAAAGGCTCATACACTCCTTTTTTTGCATTGCTTATGAGACGTTTATACAACTTTGTGTCATCCTTATGAACTTTTCCTTCGTCTAATAGTGAACCGAGTTTGCTTTGGTCTCGCCTATAAGACAAGGCATTATTCCCATAATATTGAACCGTCAACGTTCTCAAATCTACTGCATAAAACCATTCGCTCGACAACTCCGAAACTTTACTAAGCAAAGTTTTATCGGAAATCTGATCAAAAAAATAGTGCTCGTATTGATCCTCGCCCTTAGATTTAATAAGTTCGGGGCGTAAATCCCGTACAAAACCAACTACAAATTTTTCATTGTCTTTAAGTTCTATGCGAGTGAGCGTTATCTCGCACGGAATTTCTTCTTTTTTACTGTTTTGATGCAACCATCTAAATTTATTATAACCGTCTTCAAAAGCTTTTTTAACATGCACCTTTGCATACTTGGTGCTTATTTCGCCATTCGGTTGATATTCGGGAGAAAATCTAAAAAAGTGCTCTAAATATTCTTCCTTGTCTGAAATTTCAAACAAATTTAACACTTGCCTGTTGCACATTATGTTATTCATCTTCTTATCAAACACGTTGACAACCAAAGGGGTAGATTCCACAATTGCTTCAAAACATTCATCATACGTATTATTCATACCACTTTGTGAAATATACGACATTAAATCTTGTATCTCACAAAAAATATACTGTTCTTGCGTCTTGTTTGTGTCTGTTACTTTCATAAACATAACATTGAAAATACACCGCTCGTCTTCGCCGTTTACGAATGTGAGTTTAGTTTTACTTTGACCATCGCAAATCGTTTCTTTGACACTATCGTAAAAAGGCTTGGCTTCATCTTCATTTTCAAATTCTGCAAAAACATCAAAAAAGTTCTCGGCAAATTCCTTTTCGCTTTTATAACCTGTTAATTTTAAAATATTAGAATTACACATCGAAAAAATATTTTTTTCATCTACTTCCAACACATTATTTTCTATATATTTAAAAACCAACACGGCAAAACACTTGTCTGTTAGTTGTTTTTTTTCTGCAATACCCATTGCAATATTACCCATAGATATACTATCGTTTCCGCTCATCATAAATACTCCTTTTTTTCTGACAAAAAAACGCCTATATATTTTTTCGAACAAACCAATATTTTCTTTAGGAAAAAAACTATTTAATTATAAAAAACTACTATTATTAATAAACCGTTCACATTTGAATCAAACCAACATTCAACACATTATATATTATTTTTTCACAACAACAAAATCTGAATTGCTTAATTTATTATACTCAACTTTTATATAGATTACTAAAAACTACAAAATCTCAAACAATTTCTTCTAAAGTCTCAATTTGTGTACCCATTATGCTTGTCACATGTGCATATGCCTCGGCATCTTTTCCTTCGCTCATAGCATTCGTTGGCACGACCTGATGAACAGTCCTGCCATCTATGTCGTTGCGCACACATATTGTCGGAACAAAAACCGCGTCTACTAAGGAAACCTTTTCTGTTTGTCCGTCTTTTTTAAGTTCTATCTGCAAATAAGCGCCATAATCTCTTGGGGACGGATACATATTTGAAATGAAATTTCCAAGTGAATATGCAACAAGCCCGGTGTGTTCGCTTCCGTCCTCACGCACTACACTGACATATTCTGCCGGTTGAACAAAATGCGGATGAGCCCCAAAGATAGAATCTACCCCGTTTTGCAATATCCATTCCGCCAATTCCTTAGTGTTTGCCGCCGGCTCGCTCATATATTCTTTATCCCAATGCAAAAACGCAATAATATAATCTACGTCTGCTTCTTTTAGTGCATTTATGTCTTTTAACATCATTTCTTGGTCTGTTGTCCTGCCCACCATGTATGCACGTTGCTCGCTACTCATTTTACCTTCATAACCGTTAACACTGTCTGTCCATCCAACAAACCCAATTCTAAATCCATTTTCACTAACAATACAAGCATTGTTAAACCTGTCTTCTTCGCTTGTATACGTGCCTGTTTGTTCCAATCCCGCTTCTGCAATAACTTCTACCGTACGCAACGCACCTTGTGCACCTCTGTCTAACACATGATTATTAGCCGTCGTCAGCGCATCAAAACCAACTTGTTTTAATGAATATGCAAGTTCGTCAGGAGCGTTAAACGTTTGAAATATGGGTTTTGGAGTAGGCAAAGCCGGGTCTGCCGCCGGATCTAACGTTGGTTGAACCGGCATAGGACCCGAATAACCCTCGTTTTCTTCACCGGCTAAAGGCGTTTCTAAATTTCCTATTAATATGTCTACATCGTCAAACAAACTCTCCATATAAGAAAAACTGGGAGTAAAATCGTAATTATCATCAATTTTTGCACCGTAAACCTGAGATTGCATTATCATAATATCGCCGACCGCTCCGATAAAAACATTAGTATCGGGTGGTATTGTCGGGGCAACGGTAGGCATAATTGTCGGTGGTACCTTTGTTATTGTAGACTCAACGGAAGTTAATGAAACAGGAGAAGCATTTTGCGAATTTGAACAGGCAAATAATAGCAAACTAATAATAATAACCAAAACGCAAAAAAATAGCCTATGTCTTTTCAACCTTATATACCCCCGTCTATAATGCTATTTAAAAATATTAACACTCTTTATCATTATTTTCAATAACTTTCGCTCTATAGACGCGTATAAAACAAACATCCCACGCTTAACGCGGGATGTTTTTCCTAATATGTTATTTATTGTTTTTAGTTTGCACAAAAGATGATGATAGAAAGCATTTTTAAAACATATTGTATGCTGTTTACTTCTTTCTCCGTCCAAACCCTTTGTGAATTGTAGTCGTCAAAACCGATAAAAAAGCGAACATCATTTTTTTTGTTTTGTGTCGCCCTAAGCAACAACACAGATTTTATGTCGTTCATTTCCGCCGCTTCTTTCGCACCTTGTGATTTTACTTCGCCAAAATCGTTGCAATAAAAAATTCCGGTTTTGCTGAGCACCTCTAAAAACTCTTTTAAAGACTCTTTTTTTACATTCTGATATAACTCTTTGCGTGACGGCACATTTTCATTACACCATTCAAATTTTTGTTTATATGTTTGATTGTCTTCCGATGCTATAAATATGTAGGTTCTGTCTACATTAATGGTTTTACCCATATGTTCTAAGACCCTATTAACCAAAATTTCTTTGTCTTCATCTTCATGTAACAACTCGAACGCCCTCGAAACCAATTTTTGGTCGTAGAATACATCTGCCGCCCTACCCACATTTTTTAACAAAGCCGTTGTTTTACTTGCATTGTCTTGAGAATAGAATGTATAACAATCCTTACCCGCCATTTTTGATTTGTACAGCGCCTTATCGGCCGCCGCAAACAACTCTTCAAAATCTTTTGCATCGGTAGGAAACAGCGCAACACCGACACTGCCCGAAACTTTATGTTCTTTTTTCTCTCCGGCATAGCTACTCTTAAACGCATCTGCAATAGACTGTGCTTTTTGCACCAAAACATCAACATTATCTATATTCTTCAAAAAAACAACAAATTCGTCTCCGCCGATTCTTCCTACAATGTCTTTCTCTCTAAAATAACCATGCAAACTTTTAGACAAATCTTTTAGCACTTGATCGCCGACCGCATGGCCTAAGTTATCATTTATGCCTTTGAAATCGTCTATGTCTATTATAAACAAGGCATGAGATTGATCTGAAAAATCCTTGATTGTATTTTGTATAAAACTTTCTGTAGATATTTTATTGTAACAACCTGTTAATAGGTCTCTTTGCGCCTTTCCCTCAAGTTCTTTTTGTTCACTTATGTCAGATGCTTTACCTACCGCAAACAACGGAACACCGCCGTCGTTCATTATAATTGTATATAAAAATTTATAGCTTACTATTTCGTCGTCAGACATCTTTAGCCTTAATTCAAAAGACTTTTCTAACCCGCCACGCATAGATTCTACAAAATCATTAAACTTTTCTAAGTCTTCTTCGCAAACAATTTTATTAAGAGATTCTTCACTCGGAAATACATGTCTCTCTTTTGGAAGGTTCATCTTTTCAGACCCCGAACCTAAAAACTGAATAACCTTGCAGTTAATGTCATAGGTGAAAAACCATTCGTTCGACAAACCGGTAACTATATTAAATAACGTCTTGCTCGTCATACTGTTGAAGAAAAAGCCGTTAGATTTGCTTGTTTCATCTTCCTCAAAAGAGGCAAGTTGACCACGCATATCGTTTATCAGACCAATATATAACTCCTCACCGCTGTCGTTTAATAGGTGTAACTTATTCATGAATATTTCGCAAGGAATTTCTTTGCCGAATGCGTCGCAATGCATCCAAACGGCTCGAAGCGAACTCTTTTCCTCTAATTCCTTGATGATATCAAAAAACGCCATCATAGAAAACTCGCCGTCCGGTTGAAATTCGGGCGACAACCTAAAAAATTCTATTTGCCAATCTTCTATGCTGTCCATCTTAAACAACTTAAGCGCATCTGAATTACATTTGAACTGCCTAAAACCGGCATTAAACATTATGGCCGGGGTTTTTATCGAATTTAGAATATTTAACACAGCATCGAACTTTCTGTTTTCACTTTTGGAAAGCATTGGTTGCAGGCTCATGAAGCCATCGCTCACCAAAGATGCTTTGGGCATAAATTCTGCGAATTTGGCATCAAAATCTTTTGCCGACAAAGGCTTTGTATAGTAAAAACCCTGTGCGGCATCGCATTCCATGTTTTTCAAGAAACCAAGTTGCTCTTCGGTTTCAACACCTTCCGCTACCACAAAGATATTCAAATCTTGTGCAAGGTTTATTATGTTGTCTACAATTAATTCTCCTCTTACAACATCTTTATTGTTTGAAAAGAAGTTCCTGTCGAGCTTTAGCGTGTCTACCTTTAGATTTTTTAACAGTCCGATAGAGGACGAATGCGAACCAAAGTTGTCTATCGCTATCTTAAAATCCCAATAATGCAACTCTTCTATAAAACTCTCTATCTGTTCTTGCTTTTCTAACATTACATATTCTTTTAACTCTATTTCAATGTATTCATGCGGAACGTCGTATTCGTCGACAATTTTAACCAATTTTTTAACAAAATCCTTATCATTTATAATATGCGCCGTGAAATTTATCGAAACAGGCATATGCCCGGTTTTATTATCTATTAACCTTTTTATGTTAGCGCAAACAAGCCTAAGCACCTGCTCGTCTAAGTTTGCTATCAAACCTTTTTTTTCGATAGTAGGTATAAACGAGTTTGGCAATAAAATGTCTCCATTTTCGTCTATCCATCTTACAAGAGCTTCCGCACCAACCAATTCACCTGTCAAGACATTAAACTTAGGCTGTAAATAAACATGAAATTCGTCATTTTCAAACGCCGATCTTATCTTTTTTGTATCCTCAGCATCTTTAATAATACGATTTTTTATACTATAATTTGTTATTTTATTGGCTTGCTGTACGCTCATTTTGCCAAAACCTTTCCCGCTGCATTATAGTCTCAATTTTCCGATGTTTTGCCAAACAATAAGAATTCTACCCGATAACACTTCCATACGATTTATAACCGGTAACAGTTACACACAATCTCCGCATTGTTATTGTAATCACAATCAACATGTACAAAATTATATTCAAACAAATAACAACAAACTCAGTTACTATTCTTACCAATACGAACATTCATATGCTGCATTGCAAACTTTTTTGTTCGCTTATTTCTATCTTTCACCCAAAACACACCTTCACAAAAAACACTCATTATAGTTTATCATAACCATTTTTCGGGCATTTTAAACAATAAACGGTTATTCTACCGCCATTTTCAATAATAAGGCGCAATAAATAAAAACACAAAATGATATTGTCTATTTTGATACTAAAAAACTTTTTATGTCTTGTCACATAACCAATTCGGTTATCCTTTTTTGTATGATATCTATTTGAGCAGAAAGGTTTTTTTCATCTGTCTCTTCTTTCTTTTGTTCGAGAACTTTGCTCAGGTTGTTAAGCAATTTATCGAAATCTCGCTTTCTTTCTTTTTTAAGCAAGACTTCTCCCGTTCTGTCTATTATTACTCCTATAACCTTTTCAACCAAACCGTTTTCATTTGCAAGCGGCACCGCAAAAATGTCAAATATCCTGTGGTTACTGCAATTTAATATCTCTTGCCTGCCCACTTCTATGTTTCCGCTTAAGATACACCTTTCTACAACACTGTTATTCGACGTGGGCTTTTCAATCCCCAATACATCATACCACTTCTTACCGGTCATGTTCGGTATGTCTATGTAGTTTAATAAATATTCACTGCAAAACTCCACATTTTGCAAAGTATCCATCAACAAATAACCGCAAGGAGTGGTCTCAAATATCTTATTTAAGAAGTTTTCCATGTCTATTTCCGAAAGCTGTTTCATCTCTGTATCGTCAAGCGTATTGTCTGACTCCGCAAAGGTAATAACCCGCTCGACCTCTCTTTTTATGTTGCTATTGCCATAATCGTAGACGGTTTCTTGCATGTTATTAAAATCCATGTCAGAAAAAACAGAAACAATGTCGGCGTCAAGCTGTTTTCCACCCACTCTTTTTATCTCTTCTAAGGCGTATTCGTGCGACAACTCTTTTTTATATGAACGCTTTGTAGTTATTGCATCATAGGTATCGGCAATCGCAACAATTTTTGCACCAACCGTAAGCACGTCACCCCTCAAACCATCGGGATAACCCCGCCCATCTACCCTTTCATGGTGATGAAGCGCAATATCTCTTATTCGGCTGAAACTCGCCAGCCCTTCAAGCATTTCAAAAGATGCAATAGGGTGGTTTTTTATCGTCGTATACTCTCTATCGTCGAGTTTATCTGCTTTATTTATTATAGAATCCGGAATTGTAACCTTTCCGATGTCGTGCAAGCTTGCAGCCACCGAAATTTCAAAAACATCAGCTAAAGGCAATCCCAAAGCCAAGGCAAGATTTAAAGAAATTTTTCTGACATTGTCCGAATGAAAAGCCGTGTAGCTGTCTTTTGCCTCAAGCAAAGACGCCAACATCGCAAGAATTTCGTCGTAGTCTGCATTCTTACGTTCGTTTGCAAGCATTTCTTTTGTTCTGTCTATCATGATTTCAAGTATAAATTCTACTCGACCGTTTTCGTCCGTTTGCAGCGGAATGGCATAATCGTCTATAAACCTGATTGTTCCGTCTTGTAAGATATCTTTTCTCGTCAGTAAAGATTTTTCTCCCGATTCTATTGTCTTTGCAACCGCACAAGTTCTACAACGCACTCCCCCGTTCGATAAATTATAACACCTATTGCCAATTGTTGTGTCCATATCAAGTTTACGCAACTTAGCAAAACTTTTATTTATATAATGAATGCGATACGACCTGTCTAACACTACATAGGCTATCGGCGTGTTGTCTATAAAAGTTTTAATCAATTCTATTTTATTCTTTAATAACAATTCCATAAAAATCATTGCTCCGCTAAAAAAATCAACCTATCAAGGTAGCTTTATTATAACAACTGCGCATCAAAACAACAACATTATTCAGCGAGAACAGATAATTTTTTTATATTTTTTAATTTTTCGACCTTAAACCAAGCAAATTCAGTAGCGAATGCCGGTATAAACATTCAAGGAATCGCACGTAGATTGGACCATTCTAAAATTGAAATGACATGGAACACATACAGCCATTTATACCCCAAGGAAGAGGAAAAGGCGGTAATTATATTAAATAATATAATATAACATTTAATAAATCGTGTAATAATCGTGTACACAAAATAAATATAGCGTTACGACAACAAAACAAAAGCCGTACAACTTAATGTCATACGACTTTAGATGCATCGTTACGTTGCTTGGGTAATGCTGACAATATAGATGCAGATTTTTAATCATCATAATGTCCTCTACAAGACAAGACCTCTAAAATATCATTTTC